>NZ_JBUDSW010000144.1:0-9151 GCF_054921475.1 Desulfobaculum sp.
TCTCAAGGGTATCATACCCTTGAGCCGCCGGAGGCACTGCCTTTCTTTCTTTCTTTCTTCTAAACGGTCTCGCTCACGTGCAGCACGTCGTTTTTACGGCGGAGTTTGGTGGTGATGTCGTTGGGGCCGGAGGTTTTGAGGAGGTAGCGCAGGTGGCCGAGGTTGGCGTCGATGGCGTGTTGATACGGGTCGTGGTCGAGGCCGAAGCGGTGGAGGAAGTGCAGCCGCATGAAGCGTGTAACGGCGCCCAGGTCGTGGTCGAGGCGTGGCCGGACGACGTTGTGGTAGAAGGGCGCGGTTTTTTGGAACAGGTCGCGCTGGGTGACGTAGCCGGGGATGCGGGCTTCCTGAAATTCCTTGAAGAGGAGCGGCAGTTTTTCGAGGTACTTGCGGTCGGCGAGTTGGGCGATGAGGTCGGCTGATCCGACGATGAGCCCGGCGTCTTTGGCGTCCGCTGTAGGGAAGGCAATGTCTGCTGGTGTAAGGGCGAGGCGTGTGCAGTCGATGGCGCTGGCGATGGCGTCGCAGGTGTGGGCGGGGACGGCGTGTGTGGCGAGAAGGCTGCGCATGATGGCGATGGAGCGGTCCTCGTGCCCGATGGTGTGTTTTGCGCCGGTGCCGCTGGTGTCGGTTTCGTCCTGCAGCATGCCGGAGTCGTGGAAATAGGCGGCGACGACGGCGACTGTGAACAGATTGGCGGACACGGTGCGTGTGGTGCTGATGCCGTGCACAAGGCGCGCGGAGGCGAGCACGACGGAGAGGGTGTGCTCCAAGTCGTGGTAGGGCGCGGTGCTTTTGCGGTAGCCGGGCATATCGCCGCGGAACAGGCGCAGAATCGTGGCGTGGGTGTCCGTGATAATGCTGGGAAGATGCCCGAGGCCGCAGTCGGCGTGCAGGCGCTTGACTTCACGCAGAATGGTGGCGGTATCCGGTGCAATGGTGCTGTTACTCAGGGCCGGAGCGGTGTGCGTGTCAGTGGTCTGGGGCATGATTCTTCCAGTTCGGACGGAGGAATGAACGATGGCGGCGCTGCTGGGAGCGCCGCGGCTTCTGGCCTGAAAAACCGCCCGGAAGGCAGGTTTGCCATGTAGGTTATCCTATATCGGTTGTGAATGCAAAAGGTCTTATGTAGTGGGCGTTGCGGGGGATTTTGGTGGCGCAGAAAGGGCCGCCCGCCGAGGTGGCGGGCGGGGGCTATTGAGGGGAAATGGGCGGGACGAGATGCGTGGCGGTGAGGGCCTGCTTCATGTCGTCCAGCGCTTGCGGAAGAGATATGATGAAGGCGCGAATTTCGTCCCGGACGCGGGCGTAGTGGGCGAGGGCTTCGGCTTCTGTTGCGGCGTTTTGGGCGAGCTGAGGCGGGTCGTCAAACCCGCGGTGCACAACGGTGGCCCGTCCGGGAAAGCGGGGGCAGGTCTCCTTGGCGTTGCCGCAGAGGGTGATGACATAGTCAAAATTGAGGTCCGGGAGTTCCTCAAGGGTTTTGGAGGACTGCCCGGAAATATCCACTCCGGCGTCGGCCATGGCGCGGACGGCAAGGGGATTGAGGCCGTGCTTGACGATGCCTGCGCTTTGGGCGTGGATGACCGGGGCCTTGAGGTGCCGGGCAAAGCCCTCGGCCATCTGGCTGCGGCAGGAGTTGCCGGTGCAGAGGAACAAAATGCGTATGGGAAATGGTGGAACGTTCATGGGCAGGAGGGTACAGAGGCCGTGTTACGGCTTTGTGACGGGGCGGCCTTGCAAATGGAGGGAAGCTGTGCAAGCTAGGTCAAGCACACTGTGTGAGGAATCCGGAATAAGGAAGACCTGAGACATGTATGAGATTTTTGCAGTTGCTGCGGCGCTGGCCATGGACGCCTTTGCGGTGTCCGTTGCGGCGGGGGCGGGAATGGGCACCCGGTCGTGGCGCCCTGTGGCGCGCCTTGCGTGGCACTTTGGCCTGTTTCAGGCGATGATGCCTGTTGCCGGGTGGTGGATGGGGTTTTCCGTCCGCGCGGGTGTTGAGAATTGGGCGCATTGGTGCGCTTTTGGCCTGTTGTTCCTTATTGGCGCGCATATGTTTGTGGAGGCCTTGAAGGACGAGTGCGAATGCACGGACACCGACCCGACGCGCGGGCTGTCGCTGGTGATGCTCTCTGTCGCCACCAGTATTGATGCGTTGGCGGTGGGCGCCAGTTATTCGTTGATGGGGCGTCCTATCCTTCTACCCGCAGTGATTATTGGTGTGGTGGCGTTTGTGTTTACTGCCGCTGGCGTATGGGGCGGCCGTCTCCTTGGGCAGTCGTGCTGCCTTGGGCGCTACGCCGGTATGGTCGGCGGCGTCACCCTGATGGGCATTGGCGTGAACATCCTGCGCGAGCACGGAGTCTTCTCGGCTTTGCTGTAGCCCGCCTTTTCTTTCTTCTCCCGATTTTTGTCTTTCCCCTCTACTCCCGGCGTGGTGTTTGAGGTATGCTAGGAAGTGTGTCCGCACTGACCGGTCCTGTCTTTGCGTGAAGCGTACTGGGAGGCATACCCGTTGAGGCCCCGCGACGAATCGATTCTGGAACACGCCGCTATTCCTGCCATGATTGTGAGTGGCGAGGGCATTGTCCTGTGGGCCAATGCCGTCGCGCGGGAGCAGTACGGCCTGCGCGAGGACGACCCGGATGGCCTTGCTGGGTTTGGCGACGCCATTGTCCCGTATCCTGCCGAAGCGCTGAGCCATGTGTGGAAGAGCGGAGCCTTTGCCGTGGAGGCCCAGCACACGGTGGACTCGCGGGTCTACAACGTGGAGCTTGCCGTTTCCCCTGCCAAGTGGGGGGAGAAAAAGGCCATGCTGTGCCTGGTGCATGATATTTCTGTCCGCAAGCAGGTAGAGGCCACACTTATTGAAAGTGAGCGCCGCTGCCGCGCCATTATTGACAACGCGCAGGAAGGCGTCTTCCGCCTCGCCCCGCATGGGCGGGTGCTCCGGGCCAATCCAGCCCTTGCGCGGATTCTTGGTTTGCCATCTCCCCATAAAGTTATGGAGCTTTCCGGGCTGTCGGCGATGTTCGTCCGGCCGGAGGAGTTTGACAAATTCATCGCCGCCTTGGCGCTTGACGGGGTGGTGAGCGATTATCAGTGCCAGATGCAGCGCGCGGACGGGACGCGCATTCTGGTGTCCATGGACGCGCGGGGGCTTGAGGATTCCGAGGGGCGATTCTTCTGCGCGGAGGGCTTCCTGCGGGATATCACGGAAATGGACGCCGCCGTGCGGGGGCTTGAGTACCGCATGAAGCTGGAGGCGCTGGTCTCGCAGTTGACGCGGCGCTTTGTCAGCGACAGGGGCAGCGATATCAATGCCGTCATCCGCGACGCGCTGCAACAGATTGGCGAGTTTGCGCAGGTGGACCGGTGCTGCGTGTTCCGGCTGACGCAGGATGAGCGGCACATGGTGCAGTCGTACACGTGGCGCGAAAAGCAGACCACGAAGTGCCCGGCATCCGCGCGGGACGTGGCGCTGTCCGTGATTCCGTGGTGGGTCGACACGCTTAAGGCGGGGACGCGGGTGGTGCTGGCCTCGCTGGATGATGTGCCGCAGCAGGCGCGGGGCGAACGCAAATGGCTGGAAAAACGGCAGGTGAGCGCCCTTGCCGCTGTACCGATGTTTACCGGAGGCAAATGGGTTGGCTGCATGACCTTTGAGCGGCTGACGGGCGGCGTGTTGTGGTCGGAGGGCGATTTGCGGCTGTACGAGGCCTTAGCGGACGTCATCAGTAGCGCGCAGGAGAGCCGCCGGGTGGCCGAGCAGTTGGCGCGCAGTGAGGAACGCAACCGTACTCTTGTGGAAAACATGCAGGAGGGGTTGATTATTACGGATGCGGAGCTGCGCATCACCTATGTGAACCGCCGCGTGTGCGAGATGCTGGGCAAGGCGCGGCCCGAGGTGCTGGGCGAAAAGGTTTTGGAATTTTTGGATGAGGCGAATCGCGAAAAGATGCTGGAGGAGCACGAAAAACGCCAGATGGGCAGCTCCGAGAGCTTTGAGCTGACCTGGGTTGGGCCAGAGGGGCGCGAGGTGTTCTCCCTTGTGTCGCCAACGCCGCTGTTTACGGAGGAGGCGGAATTTGAGGGCGCGTTTGCCGTGGTTATGGACGTGACGGAGCGCAAAAAGCTGGAGAGCCAACTCCTGCAGGCGCAGAAGCTGGAGTCCATCGGTCAGTTGGCTGCGGGCATCGCGCATGAAATCAACACCCCGGCGCAGTATGTGAGCGACAATTTGCGCTTTGTTAAGGACGCGTTTGACGACGTCATTGGCGTGCTGTCGGCGTGCCGCGCGGCGTCCAGCACATGCACCAGCGGCACGGAACAGGAACGGGCGCAGGCCGCGGGCAAGATGATTGAAACTATGGAAGAGGCGGACGTGGACTACCTGCTGGAGGAAGTGCCCGCCGCCATTGACCAGACGCTGGACGGTGTGGACCGCATCGCCGTCATTGTGCAGTCCATGAAGAAGTTCGCCCACCCCGGCGAAAGCGGCAAGGTGGGCACGGATTTAAACGACGCCCTGCGCAATACCATCACCGTTGCCAGCAACGAGTGGAAGCAGGTGGCGGATGTGGAATACAACCTTGAT
The DNA here is from genome assembly GCF_054921475.1 of Desulfobaculum sp. Lineage (NCBI taxonomy): Bacteria > Pseudomonadati > Thermodesulfobacteriota > Desulfovibrionia > Desulfovibrionales > Desulfovibrionaceae > Desulfobaculum > Desulfobaculum sp. The sequence goes on from NZ_JBUDSW010000144.1 coordinate 4,601, forward strand.
GACGCCCTGCCGCCGGTAACCTGTTACGCGGCGGAGCTGAATCAGGCGTTTTTAAATTTTGTGGTGAACGCCGCTCAGGCCATAGAGGCCAAGGTGGGCGCCACCGGAGAACGGGGGACGATATTTGTGTCCTCGGCGCAGGCGGATGGCGGCGTGGAACTGCGTTTTCGCGATACGGGCACCGGCATGCCGGAAGATGTGCGCAAGCGGGTGTTTGATCCCTTCTTTACCACCAAGGAGGTGGGCAAGGGCACGGGGCAGGGGCTCGCCATGGCACACGGCATTATTGTGGAGAAGCACGGGGGCAGGCTCTCCGTGGAAAGCAAGGAGGGCCAAGGTGCGGAATTCATCATCTGGCTCCCTTTGGATGAGTAGACCGGAAGGAGACCCAGTCGTATGAGCAGACGGATTCTCTTTGTGGATGACGAGTCCAATGTCTTGCAGGGGCTGCGGCGCATGCTGCGCCCCAAGCGGCAGGAATGGGACATGGCCTTCGCTGCCAGCGGCGAGGAGGCGCTTCGTCTGTTGGACGAAAAGCACTTTGACGTGGTGGTCACGGACATGCGCATGCCCATGATGGATGGCGCGGCGCTGCTGCACGAGGTGATGGAGCGCCATCCCGGGGTGGCGCGCATTGTGCTGTCCGGCCACTCGGACCTTGACCTTGTGGTGCGCTCTGTCCTGCCTGCACATCAGTACGTCTCCAAACCCTGCTCACCGGAAAAGCTGCAGGATGTCATCTCCAAGGCGCTGGAGGTGCAGGACATCGTTTCCGTGGACACCCTGCGCGAGATGGTGTCGCGCATTGAGTCGCTCCCGTCGCTTTCCGAGGCATACCACCAGCTGACGGAGGAGATGAACAAACCCGAGCCGTCCATTGCCAAGGTGGGGGAAATTATCTCGCACGACATCTCCATGAGCGCCAAAATCCTCAAGCTGGTGAACTCGTCGTTCTTTGGGTTTGCGCGGCATATCTCCAGCCCGGAGCAAGCTGTGGCGCTCCTTGGACTCAAGGTCATCAAGGCCCTTGTGCTGTCCGTGAATATCTTTTCGGAATTTCACAGCGAGGAGCTGCGGCAGTATTCGCTGTCCGGCCTGTGGGACCATAGCATGCGGGTGTCCACCCTGTGCCGCGACATTGCGGCGATGGAAAAAATGGACGCCAAGATGCAGGACGAATGCTTTATTGCGGGCCTGCTGCACGACGTGGGCAAGCTCATCCTCGCGTCCACATTTACGGACCGGTACAACTCCATGCTCACGCAGGTGCGCGAGCAAAACCGCGTGGTGCGGTGGATGGAATTCGAGACCTTTGGCACCACGCATGCCGAGGTGGGGGCCTATCTGATGGGGCTGTGGGGCTTGCCGGATGCGGTGGTGGAATCCATCGCCTTCCATCACGCGCCCATGTATCCGGAGCGCGGTCTGAGCACCGTTGGCGTGGTGCACGCCGCCAATTGGCTGGACCATGCGTATTATGTCCTGCACAGCAACTACGCCATCCCGGAGCTGGACGAGGAATACCTGCGCGTTGCGGGTGTTGGCGACAGGATAGAGGCATGGAAGGAGCTGGTGGTGTCACCGGAAGAGAGGGAGGAGCATGGCGACGAAGAAACATAGAATCCTCTTTGTGGATGACGACACAAATCTGCTCGCCGCCTACTCGCGCCAGCTGCGCAAACGCTACGACGTGGAGACGGCAAACAGTGGGGTGTTGGCGCTTCGGACCATCGCGGAGAAAGGCTCGTTCAGCGTGGTGGTGTCGGACTTTCGCATGCCCGGCATGGACGGATTGCAGTTTCTTGCCGAGGTCAAAGACATGCTTCCCGATGCCTCGCGCATTCTCCTGACGGGGTATGCGGAGCTGGACGTGGCCATCAAGGCGGTGAATGAGGGGAATATCTTTCGCCTGCTCACCAAGCCTTGCCCGCCGGAAATCCTTGTGCGGGCGCTGGCCGATGGCGCGCGGCACTACGAGCTTATTATTTCTGAGCGCGAACTGCTGGAGGAGACCCTCAAGGGCAGTGTGGCTATGCTGAGCGATGTGATGTCCGTCATCCGGCCCGATGTGTTCGGGCAGGTATCGCGCATGACGCCCTACGTGCGCAAGCTGGCCATCATGGTGGAGGACCCCAATCCGTGGCGGACGGAGACGGCGGCCATGCTTTCGCTGCTGGGCTATATCACCCTGCCGGAAAAGCTGGTGCGCCGCGTGAACCTTGGCCGCCAGCTGAACCCCGGCGAGTACGCCATGTTTTCGGAGCATACGGACATCTGCGCCCGCATTGTTACGCGCATTCCGCGTATGGAGGAGGTGGGGCGCATCATTGCCTATCAGGACAAGCTCTTTGACGGCAAAGGCCTGCCGCAGGACTCCGTGGCCGGGGAGCTTATCCCCCTTGGCTCGCGGATTATCAAAATCGTGCTTGATTTCGACAGACTCCAGCAGGCGGGGCAGGACAAGCAGGAGGCCTATTCGTCGTTGACCAAGCGTGGCGGCTGGTACGACCCCAAGATTTTGGAGGCGTTCAAGAAGCTGCTGGGTGATGAGGGGCGCTTCTGCGTGCGGCAGGTGGCGATTGATAATTTGCAGGAAAATATGGTGCTGGCCGAGGACGTCACCCTGGAGCGCAACGGCAAGTTTATCCGCGTGCTGGCGCGCGGACAGGAGATGACGCGGGTGAGCATTGCGTACCTGAAGAAGTACCACCAGAATTTTGGCATCAGCAATGTCGTCAAGGTGCTTATCCCGTGGGAGGAAGAAGGTGGAGAAGGCGGCGAAAGCATGGAGGATGTGCAGGCGCCGCCCGAAGACGGCTAATGAGTGGAGGCTGGCGCGCCGGTGGCGTGCCCGCGCCGAGGGGCCATGCGCACGGGCGCGGGCTGGCGGGGGGCGTTAAAGCGGAAGGGCGCGGCGGCTGAGGGCGTGGGCCATAATGGAAGAGGCCGCACATGGCGCAGCAGAGGGCTGCCATGTGCGGCGCTGTGTATTTGAAGGGCTAAACTTCCTGAATGGGGTGGACTTCGTTGCAGTAGTCGTCCCACTCCGCGCACGTGTTTGCCAGGTCCTCCACGTGCTGTTTGCCGCAGGAGGCGCAGGTGAGCTGTACCTGCGGTGCGCGGCCTTCCAGTTCCTTGCGCGCGGGGCGTCCTTCCAGCTTGTCCTGCGTGCGGCCTGTCAGCTCTTTGTTGACGTCGTCCGGGGAGGCTTCCAGCTCTTTGAGTTCGCGGGCGGTGAGTTGCAGGGTGGCGTCCTTGCCGCATAGGGGGCAGTGGGCTTCAAGGGTATACGTCTTGGTCATACATCCTCCGCGTTGTGCGTGCCGGGCTGTTGTGGCGCGCTGTTCGCCGTGTGGCGGCCTGCTGTTTTGGGCAGGGCGCGCCGGAGCGGCCGGGTGATGGTTCTGCAAGTACGCACTCATCATTGCGGACAACGAAGGCGCGGTCAACCCTGCCAAGGGGCGGCCGCCCTTTTGCCCGCCGCTCCCCCAAACCGGGGAAAAAGCGCCATTGCGGCTGTTGCCACAGGGTGGGGGAGTGGTTACATATGGACTCTTGCGCCCAAAAATGGGCGCGTGGAGTGATAGACATGGATATAGAAACAACCGACGCCCTCCATCAGGATGGGGGGCAGCGTGAAGGCGGATTGTCCAAGGGCGTGTTGTATGTCGCCGTGGGCACCGTCTTTTTCAGTTTGGCCAGCGTCCTCGTGAAAACGACCGGACAGCGCCTGCCCTTTATTGAGATTGTTCTCGGGCGCAGCGTGTTCGGCATTATGCTGTGCTGGTGGCTTATGCGCCGCAGCGGCGCGCCGTGGATTGGCACGCACCATGTGCCGCTGCTTCTGCGCGGTATTTTGGGCTTTGGCGGCCTTGCCGGGTCGTTCTACGCCATCACGCATATGCCTCTTGCGGACGCTATTGTGCTCTTTTACTGCAACCCGGTCATCGCGGTGCTGCTGTCCTTCGTCTTCCTTGGCGAGCGGATGGACAGGCGCGCCATGCTGTGCATCCCGCTGTGCCTTATGGGCGTGGTGCTGGTGACCAAGCCGCCGTTCCTTTTTGGTGCGGGGGCGGTGGAAATCTCCGGGCTGGCCTACGCCGTGGCCCTGCTTGCCGCCGTGTCCGTGGCGGGCGCGTATGTGAGCATGCACCACCTTGGCGGGCGCGAACATCCGCTGACCATTGTGGTGTATCTGTACATTGTGTCCGTGCCGTGCGCGCTGCTTGGCAGCCTGCCGGTATGGGTAACGCCAAACCTGCTGGAAATTACGATGATGGCGGGCATTGGCGTGTTGACGCAGGTGGCCCAGATGTGCCTGACGCGCGGACTGGCTATGGAATCCACAGGAACGGCCACCGCAACGGGCAGCCTGCAAGTGGTGTTCACCGCCATATGGGGCATGCTGTTCTTTGGGGAATTCCCCGATGGATTGGCCTTTTTTGGTGCAGGGTTCATCATCCTGAGCACCCTGATCCTTTCCGGCACCATCCGGTTGCCCCGCCGGCGCCAGCGCGCGTGCTGACTGGAGCGGCGCGGTAACGTGTCATA
>NZ_JBUDSW010000145.1:0-9132 GCF_054921475.1 Desulfobaculum sp.
GCGAGTGGGAGAATGATATTTTGTATGGACATGCCGCTAGGATACACGTTCCACGCGGGCGTGAAAAGCCGCGAAAAAACAGGGCCGCCATGGCATATGCCACGGCGGCCCTGATGGGTGTGGAGGGGGCGTTTTAGCCGAGCGGGGTGTTCTTTATCAGCGCCCAGATGCCGCAGGGGCAGGCGTCGGCGCAGAAGCCGCACCCAATGCACTTGGCCGGGTCGGCAATCATCGCACAGTCGCCGTCCGGAAGGCTTTGGCGGGTGATGGCGCCCTGCGGGCACAGGGTTTCGCACAGGCCGCAGTCGCGGCATTCGCCGCAGGACGAGCACTGCGCCGCGCAGTCGTCTAGGTCCTGAAAGTGCGACACGCGCGGGTCAAAGTACTCCAGCGTGATGCGGGAGTAGTCAATCATTTCGGACAGACGGCCCTCGTCGTCAACGGAGCCGAGGCGGGCGCGGATGTCGTCGTTCATGGTCTCGGCGTCGCCCAGCGGGCGCTTGCCGGAGAGGATGGCGTTCATGACCACCGCCGCGCGGCGGCCGTCGCCTATGGCCTGCGTGATGAGGCCGGGGCGTACAATGTCGCCAATGGCAAAGACCTTGGGGTCCGTGGTCTGCATCACGTCGTTTACCGTGACAAATCCGCGCTCCGTGGCGATGGAGTCCGGCAAAAAGCCAAGGTCCGGCGCGTCGCCAATGGAGATAACCACCGTATCCGCCGGGAGCACTTCGCCCGTGGAAAGCATCACGCCTTCGGCGGTGATTTCTTTGGTGAAGCAGGGCCAGCGGAACGTAGCGCCAACCTTTTCCGCCTCTTCGCGTTCCTTGCCAAAGGAGGCAGGCTCCTGCACGTCGATGAGGGTGATGTCGCGCGCGCCAAGGGTGGCGCCGACTGCGGCCACGTCACAGCCCACGTTGCCCGCGCCGATAATGACAAGACGCTCGCCGCACTGCTGCCCGCCGTGCTTGGCCCCGCGCAGGAAGTCCAGCGCAGTGACAAGGCGCTCCTTGCCCGGAACCGGCAGAACGCGGGGCGTTTGCGCGCCCGCTGCCAGCACGACAAAGTCGAAGTCGTCCTTGAGGCGCGTAAAGGCCTCGGCGCCGAGTTCTTCATCCAACTGCACGTGCATCACAAGCCGCCGGACACGCTCCAGCTCCGCGCCGAGGACATCGGCGGGAATGCGGCTGTCCGGGATGGCTGCGGCGATTTTGCCGCCCAGTTCGCTGTCGCGGTCAAAGACGACTGGCTCATGACCGAGCAGGCGCAACTGCCACGCCACGGAGAGGCCCGCAGGTCCGCCGCCAACCACGGCAACCTTGTGCCCGGATGGTTCGGGAAGCTCCGGGTCACGCGCCTTGAGGCTGGCTTTGCCCATGGCCTTGACGTCCACGGGGATAAGCTTTTGCGTGGTGCGCGTGCAGCCCTCCATGCACAGGTTGGGACACAGGTGCCCGCAGACTGTGGCGGGCAGGGGTGTGTAGCCCATACACAGGTCCATGGCTTCCTGCACTTTGCCCGCGCGGATGAGCTTCCAGCGCTTGCGGACGGGGATGCCCGTTGGACAGTTGGCCTGACACGGCGCTTCGTAGCGCCTGTTTTCCCACACCGGTACAAAGCGGCGCATCTCGCCGGTGGGAACGAGGGGGATGGGGCTGCGGTCGAGGTCGGTCAGGTCGCCGATAAGGCCGCCACGCCCAAGCTCGGCGTCCCACGCATTGGCGCGGAAATCCGCCATGCTCCGGCGCTTTTTGCCCATCTTCTCGTGCGGGGAAAGGGCGACGAGGCACTGCCACTGGCTGCGGTCGCCAAGGATTTCAAAGAGTTCCGGGCGTCCGATGCGCTCCAGAAAGACCATCAGGTTGTCGCTGAGCCAAGCCCAGCGCTCGTCGTCCACTTCGATGAGCTTGGCGTCGGTCTGGCTGAAGCCCTTGTGCGGGCCGCGGAAGTAAATGGAGCCGCCAACCATGCCAACGCAGGGGCGGTAGCCCAGTACATTTTCCGGGTCTGCCGGGTCTATGCCGCAGATGACGGCGATGCCCCCGGCCATGAACTCCGCAAACGAATCGCCAACGCCGCCCAGCACCCACAGTTCCGGCGGGGTGTGGCGCGGATTGTGTTTGGTCATGGTCATGCCGCGCGCGCCAAGGCCGCCATCCACCCAGATGCGGCCCTGCGCCATGGCGTTGGCCGTGCCGTTGGTGGCGTTGCCGTGGATGATGATGTCCGCGCCGGTGTTCAGCCAGCCCGTATCGTCGGACGCGGGGCCAAAGACCTCAATAGTGGTGCCGGGAAAGCCCATGGACCCAAGGCGCTGCCCCGGTGATCCATAGACGGAGAGGTGCAGCTTGGGGGCGGTTTTCTGCCACAGTCTGCCGCCAATGCCGTGCTGGCCAAAGGCGTCTACCTCAATATGTTCCGCGCCCGAGCGTACGGCGGATTGGAGGCGTTCCTCCAGAATGCGCGACTCGATGCGCTTGCCGTCTTCAAGTCCGCTTACGCGGATGTTGTGTGATTCGGCCATACAATGATTCTCCGATAAAGCTCCTGAACGTGATGCCATCCCTGCGTCTGGCGGTGCCAGCCGGGGATATGCGGGCCGCGCCTACACGACGTACTTGATGCCCAGCCGCTCCGCTGCGTCCTTGTCGCCAATGCCCAGCGCGTCGGACATGCCGATGGGCAGGGTGGTGGAGCGCCCAAGGGGGGCCAGTATCTTGCGCATTTCAAGGTCAAAGGACAAAAACACGTCCACCACGCGTTCGGCCACCTTTTCGGGGTCGAGGCGGCGGTAGATGCGCGGGTCCTGACTGGTGATGCCCTTGGGGCAGACGCCGATGTTGCAGACGTTGCAGCGGTCGGCCTCGGAGCCAACGCAGCCTGCGGCGGCCTGCATGATGTATTTGCCCACCTGCACGGCGGATGCGCCCATCATGATGAGCGCGGCGGCGTTGGCGGCAAGGTTGCCGTTTTTGCCGATGCCGCCACCTGCGATGATGGGCAGTTCGTTCTGTTTGCCCAGCTTCACAAGGTTCAGGTAGCTGTCGCGCACGTTGGAGGCGATGGGGTGCCCCATGTGGGTCATGGACACGTTGTACGCCGCGCCGGTGCCACCGTCTTCGCCGTCGATGGCGAGGCCTGCGGCGTAGGGATTGCGCGTTAAGTTGTTCAGAACGGCAAGGGAAGTGGAGGAGGCCGAAATCTTGGGATAGACCGGCACGCGGAAGCCCCACGCCATGCTCATGGACTGAATCATCTTGGCCACGGCTTCCTCGATGGAATACTTGGTCTGGTGCGTGGGCGGCGAGGGCAGGCTCACACCCGGCGGCACGCCGCGGATGGCGGCGATAAGGCTGTTGACCTTGTGCCACATAAGCAGGCCGCCGTCGCCGGGCTTTGCGCCCTGACCGTATTTAATCTCCACCGCGCAGGGATCGACCTTCATTTCCGGAATGGCCTGAATGATTTCGTCCCAGCCAAAGTAGCCGCTGGCAATCTGCAAAATGACGTACTTCAGAAAGCGCGAGCGCAACAGGCGCGGCGGACAGCCGCCCTCGCCGGTGCACATGCGCACGGGCATGCCCAGTTCCTCGTTGAGGTAGGCAACGCCCATTTGCAGGCCTTCCCACATGTTGGGCGACAGCGCGCCAAAGCTCATGCCGCCGATGACAAGGGGGTAGATTTTGCGCACGGGCGGGGTCCAGCCGCCCTCAAGCTGCGCCTTCAGGCCGTCCTCCGGGGACTGGACGCGCCCAATCAGCGTGCTGAGGTCAAACTCGTGACGGCCCGCATCCAGCGCCGGGTCCGTCAGCATGGAGATGCGCACGAACTTGATGGCGTCCAGCAGACTGCCGGAGTCGTTGCGTCTGCCGCCACGGGTACGTGCGCCGCCGCCACCGCTTTGGTGCATACGCAGTTTGTCCGGCTCGTCACTGTGGTAGGGCATAATGGCGTCGTTGGGGCAGACCTGCGCGCACATGCCGCAGCCTATGCAGGCCGTGGCCGGAGCGGTTTTCTGCCGGATGCCATAATAGATGGAAAAGTCGTTTTCGGGTTTTTTGGTCAGCCCGAGGGGCGTGCGCACTTTCCGCTTGCGGAAGACGCCAAGCTCAATGGCCCGCACCGGACAGACCGACGTACACTGGCCGCAGAGCGTGCACTTGCTCTTGTTCCAGTCAATCTGCCACGGCAGATCCTTGCGGCTTAGCGAAGATGGGGTAATGGCTGCGTCTGACGGCATATCTCAATCTCCTCGCACTGGGGCGAAACAATGGCGGTATCAAGGTGCATGGGCTGGAAGTCCGCGCTCTTGTCGCGGTCCGGGATAACGGCGTCCAGCCCGCAGACTTCGGACGAGAAGGCGTACAGGCCGGGGCGGCCACCAACGACGCCGGGGCGCAGCTTCTTCTTGTCCTGAACCATGAACATGCTGCGGTCCGGGGTGACGCCGATAACGCAGTTGGGGCCGTCGATGATCATCTTGCGGCAGACCATCTTGAGCCGGGCGAGGAACTCGCCGTCGGCGTGCGCGTCCAACTGGGCGTCGGACAGCGGGGTGATGATGTGCTTATAGGCCTGCAGGGGCAGCCCGAGGCGCTTCATCGTATAATGGAGGATATGGGCGAAGACTTCGGAGTCCGAATGGTAGCCCGTGTATCCCGTAATGTTTTGCGATTCCAAATACTCGCGGATGGGGACGAACGCCGTATTCTCGCCATTGGTCATGGTGCAGATGCCCTGAATGAAGAAGGGGTGGCACGCATAGAGGTTGATGGCGTAGTTGGTGTTCTGGCGGCCCTGCGCAAGGATGGTACGGGCGTAGAAGTCGTGATGGTCCAGCCCGAGGTATTCGCCAACGCTCAGCGGGTCGCCAATTTCCTTAACCATGACGACGTCCGGCCAAAAGGAAAAGACCGTGATGTCGTCATGCTCCAGCCCGGCGATTTTGAGGGCGACGCGGGTGGCGAGGAGCTCTTCCTCGCGCGCTTCTTTGGAAAGGTCGTCCCAGCCTGCGGGCGGCTCAAAGGCCTGGACAAGGTAGGCGTGCCGCGCGGGCGTGCCAGCCGGGAGGGTGGCCGAGTGCGACATGGAGAGTCTGTGCCCGGGCGTATAGCCCCGGTGCCGCATGAATTCCATAAGGCGTTCTTCGCCTTGTTCCGTGACGATGGCGGAGAGGATGGGCGTATCCGGCATTTTGCCGAAAGCACCGTCCAGACCGGTCAGATACAGCCCCACACCGGAGCCGTCGTGTCCCTCGCGCATGACGTCCAGAGCCTGGACCGCCTCCATGGGGGATACGGGGTCGGTGCTTGTAAGGGCGAACAAGCGGCACATTGTCTGCTGACTCCTTTGCGTTCTGAGGAAAAAGGGGCGGGAGGGGGCGCGGGCGCGCCGTGTGGCCGGAAACCATGCCCCTTTGGCCGGATATCGCATCCGACGTGCATCTGTAATTGCGGGACAAATAGTAATAGCCAATAGTTACTTTCAAGTCCAGCAAAGTCAGTGCTGTCCGGGGCTTGCGGGGGTGTTTTGCATGTCGCGCAGGCGACGTTTTGGGCAGAAAAATCCCCGTTTTTTCCTGTGGCCCGCAAAACGGGCAAAAAAGGCACGGCAAGCGGGCTTCCAACGACCGGTAACGGTTGACGAAAGGGTGCTGAGGCTTTATTTGAAGGCGTTGCGGCCTGTCATTTTTGCAGGCCGCGTGATACATGTACGTTGCGTTTGCCGCGGGGCGTCCCGGCGGCAAACGATGATTCCCAACACTTCACTAGGAGGCCAAATGCTTTTCGCTGACATCGCCCATGCCATGGGTGCCGGTGCTCAGGGCGCTGAGGGCGCTGCCAACCCCATTGCTGGGATGGTGCCCCTTATCCTGATGTTCGTCATCTTCTACTTCCTCCTCATTCGTCCCCAACAGAAGAAGGCCAAGCAGCACAAAGAGATGCTGGGTGCCATCAAAAAGGGCGACTGGGTGCTCACTGGTGGCGGCATCTACGGCCGCATCGTTGAGATTCGCGAAGATGAACTCGTCGTCGACCTCGGCAACAATGAAGTCGTGATGAGCCGGGCCTTCATTTCCAGTGTTCTGGACAAGGCTCCCAAGGCCTTCCCCTCCAGCAACAAGAAGAAGTAGCAATGGCGCGGAGTTCTTCCGCGCCTCGCTTTTCAGGGCAAGCGATGCAGATGGCCGGAATGTTTCGGACCAATATGCGCGCTTGCCTTTGCTATTGATACAACGTAGTTATCAATAGCTTACAGAGGTAGTTGGCGCGGCCATTTGGGCCTGCGCCGTGTTTGTGTCTGGACCCCGAGGAGAAACAATGAAAGGGAGCCTGCGTTACCGCATCATTCTCGCCCTGCTTGTGGGCGTGCTCGGACTCGTCTACGTGCTGCCCTCGTTTATCGCGAAAGAATCGCCCCTGAGGAGCGCTCTGCCCGACGACGAGATCAGCCTGGGCCTCGACCTGAAGGGCGGCGTGCACCTGACCCTGGGTGTCGATATCCCTGAGGCTATCGAGTACAACCTCAATCAGATGGGGCAGGATATTCGCACCACGGCACGTGACGAGGGCATCGCCGTCCTCAAGCCCAGTGTGCGAGGCAAGGACAAGCTGAACTTTACGCTGCTCAAAAGCGACCAGCGTGCCAAGCTTGATGGCCTTCTGAATAAGCACTTCAACATGCTGAAGGTCAAAGCCCGCGAGAACATTAGCGACGGGAAGGTCCGCTACACCCTGGTGATGACCCCCGAATACAAGCGCGAAGTCTCCAAGCTCACTGTCGATCAGGTGCTCAAGACCATCCGTACCCGTATCGACCAGTTCGGTGTGGCAGAGCCGGACATCCGCCGTCAGCAGGGCGGCCGTATTCAGGTTCAGCTGCCCGGCCTCGACGACCCGCAGCGCGCCATCAGCGTCATCGGCCGTACCGCCCGTCTTGAATTCAAGATCGTGGACGACGCCGCAGACCTGACCAAAGCAAAGCAGGGCATTCTGGCTCCGGGACGCGAACTGTCCACCCTGAAGCATTATCGTATGGACGGGACCTACTCCACCGAGCCCATCGTTCTGCATAAGGATACCGTGCTGTCCGGCGAGTACATCACCGATGCACACGTCAGCTACGACAACTTCGGACAGCCCATGATCAGCATGAACTTCAACTCCCGTGGCGCACGCATCTTCTCGCGTGTGACCGGTGAAAACATCGGCAAGCGTCTGGCCATCGTGCTGGACGGCGAGGTGTACTCCGCCCCGTCCATCAAGGACAAGATTCCCGGCGGCCGCGCCTCCATTACCGGTTCCTTCAGCGATAGCGAGGCCGCTGACCTTGCTCTGGTGCTGCGTTCCGGTTCGCTGCCTGCTTCCGTTCACGTCATGGAAGAGCGCACCGTTGGCCCGTCCCTCGGACAGGAGTCCATCGACAAGGGCGTTACCGCCGCACTGGCCGGTTTCGCCGTGGTTCTGCTCTTTATGGCCGTGTACTACGGCTTCGGCGGCCTTGTTGCCGACACCGCGCTGGTCATGAACATCGTGCTCATTATGGCCGGTCTTGCCGGCTTTGGCGCGACGCTGACGCTGCCCGGTATTGCGGGCATCATTCTGACAATCGGTATGGCCGTGGACGCTAACGTCATCATCTTTGAGCGCATCCGCGAAGAACTCCGCAGAGGACTCACCGCGCGTGCCGCCATTGAAGAGGGCTACGCCAAGGCGACCCTGACCATCCTTGACGCCAACGTGACCACCGTGCTGGCCGCCATCATCCTGTACCAGTTCGGTACCGGACCTATTCGCGGCTTCGCTGTCACGCTGACCCTGGGTATCCTGGCCTCCATGTTCACGGCCATCTTCGTGACCCGCATTCTCTTTGATATGTGGGCCGCCAAGGCCAAAACCGGTGCCAGACTGAGCATCTAGGGGAGTACACAGATGGGACTGCAACTCATCAAGCCCGATACACATATCGATTTCGTTGGCTTCCGTAAGATTGCCTTCGTTATCTCCACCCTTCTGATCCTGCTTGGCATCGGCTCCCTGCTGATGCACGGCGGACCCCGCTACGGCATCGACTTCGCCGGTGGTATCACCGTGCAGGTGAAGTTCGACGAAGGCATCGAGATCGGCAATCTCAAGGACGCCCTCGCCACCACGGACATGAAAGACATGACCGTGCAAAGCTTCGGCATGGAGCAGGATAACGAGTACCTCATCCGCATCTCCGCCATGGACGTGACCTCCGATCAGGTGCGTACCGCCGTGGAAAGCGCCCTCACCAACCACATGGACGCCGGATACACCGTTCAGCGTCAGGAAATGGTTGGCCCGAAAGTTGGCGCGGACCTGCGTGAAAAGGCCCTCGAAGCCATGTTCTACGCCGTGCTGCTTATCGCTATCTATATCTCCGGCCGCTTCGAGGCGCGCTGGATGACAGCAGGCATCATGGCCGCGGCGCTGTCGGGCGGTATTTATCTGCTCGGCCTCGTCAATCTGCCCATGAGTATGCTCATCCTCGCCGCGATGCTCATCACCGTGGGCCTGTGCTGGTATCTGAAATTGAACTACGCCCTCGGCGCAGTTGTGGCGCTCATTCATGACGTCATCATCACCGTGGGCGTCTTCTCAATGATGGATAAGGAATTCGACCTCACCATTGTGGCCGCGCTCCTGACCATCATCGGTTACTCGCTCAATGACACGATCGTCGTCTTCGACCGTATCCGCGAAAATCTTCGCAATAAGGTCGGCGAGAACCTCGGCGAAACCATCAATGCCTCCGTCAACCAGACCCTGTCTCGAACCCTGCTGACCTCCGGCACCACGCTGCTGGTCGTCTTCTGCCTGTTCGTGCTGGGCGGCGGCGTCATTCACGACGTCGCCTTTGCCCTGCTCATCGGCGTGGGCATCGGTACCTACTCCTCCGTGTTCGTTGCCAGCCCCATCCTCATGGGATTCGGCCCGAGCCTAGAGCAGGACTCCGAAGAAGCCGCCGCCTAAAGCGTGCAGCAATACTCGGTTTGCAGCCCCGGTTCCATGAGGAACCGGGGCTTTTTATTTGCCTCCGGCGGCTTAAGGAAATAATTTCCTTAAGGATCCTTAGGATTTTCAGGTGCGGAAGCCGCCCCTGAAAATA
>NZ_JBUDSW010000146.1:0-9112 GCF_054921475.1 Desulfobaculum sp.
GGGCATGCGGCGCAGCGACCCGGCCCGCCACAGCGCGCCCTGTGGCGTTATGCCCGGTGGGCCTAGTGGTGCCCTTGGGTATGATTTTTGGGGGTGCAGTCGGCACTGGATTTGAGTAGGGTTTTCCAGTAAGGGTGCCACGACACAGTTTCCTCTTATCTTTTGGAAAAAAGCGAGCGAACCCTTGAAAGTCATCATCATCGGCGCGGGCGAAGTGGGATTTCACATTGCCCGGCGGCTTTCCACAGAGTCCAAGGAAGTTGTCGTTATCGACAAGGACGCGAATGCGCTCAAGCGCATTACGGAATACTTGGACGTCCAGACCGTTGCGGGATCTGGCAGTGATCCGGCCATCCTTGACGCTGCTGGCGTTGCGGAGGCGGATGTCCTGCTTGCCGTCACGGACAGCGACGAAATCAACATCATAGCGTGCACCTGTGCCAAGGCGCTGGCTCCGGACATCGTGAAGCTGGCTCGCATCCGCAAGGACGAGTACATCGATTTTCAGGAGACGCGCGGCACGGTGGTGTTGCCCATTGATAAGATCATCAATCCTGATGTTGAGGTGGTGAAGACCATTGAGCGCATCATCAGCCTGCCGGACGCCGAGGAGGTGAACGAGTTTGCTGATGGCCACGTGAAGCTCATTGGCCTGAACGTCTCCGGGAATAGCCCTGTAGTGGGCAGTGGGCTGGCTGGCATCCGCGACGAGATGGGCGGGGTGGATATCATCATCGCGGCCATTGTGCGCGGCGAGAAGCTGATTATTCCGTCAGGTGAGGATTTCATCCACAAGGGCGACCTTGTCTATTTTGTGTGCCGTGATGAAGACCTGCCGGCCATTATGAAGCATTTTGGCAGCCATTTCCGCCCGGTGCGCGATGTGCTTATCATCGGCGGCGGCGATATTGGCCTGCGGCTGGCCCAGCGGCTGGAGCGCATGAAGAATATGCATGTGAAGCTGGTGGATCAGGGCGCGGACTCCTGTCAGGAGCTGGCGCAGATTCTGGACCGGACGCTCGTCCTGCGCGGCGATGGAACGGACCAAGAGCTGCTGCTGGAAGAAAACGTGCCGGACATGGACATGGTTATCTCGCTGACCGGCGATGAGGAAACGAACATCCTGACGTCGCTGTTGGCGAAGAACCTTGGCGCGGCGCGCGCGGTGACGCGTATTGACAAGTTCGCGTATTTCCCGCTGGTGCGTGCCATTGGCATTGAGAACACCGTGAGTCCGCGGCTGTCCGCCGTGAATTCCATCCTCCAGTATATGCGGCAGGGCAAGGTGCTGTCTGCGGCGTCCATCAAGGGCGAAGCCGCCGAAGCGCTGGAGGCGGTTGCGCAGGAGCATTCCGACATTGTCGGCAAGTCCGTGAAGGACCTGCACCTGCCCAAGGGCGCGCTGATTCTGGCGCTGGTGCGTGGCGAGAAGGTTATCTTCCCCACGGGCGATACCGTTATCCATCCGGGCGACAGAATCATCCTGCTGAGTACGGCCAAGAATATTTCCCGTGTAGAAAAACGCCTGACGGTGAAGCTGGAGACGTTCTAAATGCGCTGGCGCTACACCCTGCACATCGTGGGGGCCATCTTGCTCAGTGTGGGCGTTTCTATGCTCTTTGCACTGGGCTTTTCCCTGTACTACGACGATGCGGGGACTCTGCCGCTGATGAAGGCCATCAGCGTGGCGGCAACCTGTGGTGCGGGGCTGTTCTATCTGTTCCGCGATACCGAGGCCGCGCCTATGAACCACCGCGAGGGCATGGCTATCGTGGCATTGGGGTGGCTGGCGGCGGGATTTGTCGGCGCGTTGCCGTTCTGGTTTGGCGATATGCTGCCGACCTTCACGGATTGCCTGTTCGAGTCCATTTCGGGCTTTACGACAACGGGCGCGTCGGTGCTGTCGAATATCGAAGCTGTTCCCCGCGGCCTGCTCATGTGGCGCAGCCTGACGCATTGGCTGGGCGGCATGGGCATTATTGTGCTGTCGCTTGCCATTTTGCCGTTCCTCGGCGTTGGCGGCATGCAGCTGTACAAGGCCGAAGTACCGGGACCTGTTCCGGATAAGCTGAAGCCGCGCATTAAGGATACTGCGTCGCTGCTGTGGAAGGTGTACGTGCTGTTCACCGTGGTGGAAGCCGTGCTCCTGCTGCTGGGCGGCATGGATATGTTCGAGTCGCTGTGCCATACCTTCGGCACCATGGCGACGGGTGGTTTTTCCACGCGCAACACGTCCATTGCCGCGTACGACAGCGTGTACTTTGATGTGGTCATTACGGTGTTCATGCTGCTGGCCGGCGTAAATTTTTCCCTGCATTACCAGCTGCTTCGCGGGCGTCCGCTGCTCATGTGGCGCGACCCGGAATTCCGGTTCTTTATGGGCATTTTTGGCGTTTTTACGCTGGTGTCCACGTTCTCCGTGTGGGGCGTGAATTATGAATCGTTCTGGGAGTCCCTGCGGTACACGTCCTTTCAGGTGGCATCCATCGTGACCACCACGGGCTACGCCACGGCGGACTATGAAATCTGGACGCCGCTGCCACAGGCCCTTTTGTTTACGCTGATGTTCCTTGGCGGTTGCGCTGGTTCGACGGGCGGCGGCATCAAGTGTATGCGCGTCCTGTTGCTGTTCAAGCACGCCTACAACGAACTGTACCGCCTTATCCATCCCCGCGCGGTGACGCGCGTGAAGCTGGGCGGCAAGAACGTGCCCCCGGAAGTGATGAACTCCATCACCGGGTTCTTTTTGTTGTTCCTTGGTCTGTTCATCCTGTCGTCGTTTTATCTGGCGGCCATGGGTGTGGACATTGTGACGGCGTTTTCGTCCGTGGTCGCCTGCATTGGCAACATTGGCCCCGGCCTTGGCGGCGTAGGCCCCACGGACAACTATGCGGAGATTCCCCAGCTGGGCAAATGGCTGCTCGTCTTCTGCATGCTGCTCGGGCGTCTTGAGATTTACACCGTCATTATCCTCTTCGTTCCGGAGTTCTGGCGAAAGTAGCCGCGCGGCGCTTTCGTGGAGGAGAACTCATGCTCCGAAAAAAGACACCCACGTTTCTGTTCCCCATTGCGGGGTTTGCGTTGACCATCCTTGCGGGGACCATACTCCTGCACCAGCGGTTCAGCCTGACGGGCGAGCCGCTGGGCTGGGTTGACGCGCTGTTTACGGCCACGTCCGCCACGTGTGTGACCGGCCTTGCCGTGGTGGACACCGGCACCGCCTTTTCCACCGCAGGGCAGAGCGTTTTGCTGGCGCTCATTCAGCTCGGCGGGCTGGGTATTATGACCTACACCAGCCTTATCTTTTACCTCTGGCGCAACCGCATTTCCCTCACCGACCGCGAGGCCGTAAGCCAGACCCTTCTGCACGACCCCAAATTCAGCCTTGGGCACTTTCTCAAGCACGTTGTGCTGGGGTGCCTGCTTATCGAAGCCTTTGGCGCGCTGGCGCTCTTTCTGCTGGACCCGCAGGGCTTCGCGCCGTTTTCTGCGCTGTTTCACGCGGTGTCTGCCTTCTGTAACGCCGGGTTTGCCCTCCAAGCGGACAGTTTGATGCACTGGCGCGGCAACATTGGCGTCAACGCCGTGTTCATGGCGCTGATCGTTCTTGGCGGACTGGGCTTTGTGGTGCTGCTGGAGCTTGCCGAGCACGCCACCGGCAAGCATATCCGCGCGGGTGGGAGCCGTTTTCAGCCTATTGGACGGCTGTCCTGGCATGCGCGGGTGGTGATGAGCATGAGTGTATGGCTCATCATTGGCGGCGCGCTGGCGATACTTGTGGTGGAGTTTTTGCTCCATTCGGGGCAGTACGCTCCCGGCGAGGAGCTCCTAGGCTCGCTGTTTCAGTCAGTGACCTGCCGTACGGCGGGGTTCAACACCATGGACATTGGCACGCTGAGCAATGTTTCGCTGCTGGTCATGATGTTTTTGATGTTTGTTGGCGGCGCGCCGGGGTCCTGCGCGGGCGGCGTGAAAGTCACTACCCTGCGGGCCATGACGGCGTTTTGCGTGGCGCGCCTCAAGGGGCGGCATCAGGCCGTGGTCGGCAACTTCGCCCTTGACGAATCTACCATGAACGGCGCACTCACACTGATGATGCTGGCCACGGGCGTTATCGCGCTGGCGACGCTTATCCTCTGCGTCAGCGAGACGGGCGCGGTGCCGCATGCGGCCACGCGTGGGCAGTTTTTGGAAATCCTTTTCGAAGTGGTCTCGGCATTTGGTACCGTTGGGCTGTCCACGGGCATCACGCCCGAGCTGTCCACAACGGGCAAGCTGACGCTGACGGCGTTAATGTTTGTGGGCCGCCTTGGTCCCATCGTGTTTCTGCAGGTGCTGCAGGAGCTATATACTCAGGAGAAATTCCGCTGGGCGGAAAAACGTCTGCCCATCGGTTAGCCTAGGTGCACCCCCTCGTGTTGCGCCGTGGATATGGAGTGAAGAATGGATAAGCTGGAAGTCGGCGTCATTGGCCTTGGCAAATTCGGCTTTTTTCTGGCCCAGCGCCTTATGGAGCTTGGGCACGACGTTATCGGTGTGGACTCCAATCCGGACTTTGTCCGCCGCGCGCAGGATGAACTGACGCGAGTCTTCCAGGCCGATGGCACGGACAGAACGGTTCTGGAGCAGCTTGGCTTTCAGGACTTATCGCACGTTGTGGTCAGCGTTGGGTCCGCCATGGAGGCCAGTATTCTCATCTGCCTGCATCTCAAGGAGCTTGAGGTGGAGCATGTGTGGGTGAAGGCCATTAGCTGGGAGCACGAAAAGGTGCTCACCAAAATTGGCGCGGACGAAGTGTTCTTCCCCGAGCGCTACGGCGCGCAGCAGCTGGCGCTGCGCATGACGCATCCCGGCCTCATCGACTACTTGCCCTTTGGCATGGGCGTGCTTATTCAGCGCCTTATCGTGGATAAGTGGGCAGGGAAGACCCTGCGTGAACTGGACCTCACCAACCGCTACCGCGTGCAGGTGGTGGCCGTCCGCTCAGAGGACGACGCCGCCTTCGAATTCCTGCCCCGCGCCGACACCGTGCTTACCAAAGGCGCGGAGCTAGTCGTCTTTGTGGAAGAAAAGATGCTCAAAAAGCTGACTCCATAGCACCGCCCCCTCAACAGCCACTCAACGCCGCAAGCGCGCCACCGCGCCGCTTGCGGCGTTTTCTATGGAACGGAAGCCGCCCCCTAAAAGAGGGTTGGCCGTGGGCCGGGAGTTGTCAGGGGTGACGACAGTCCCCTCTACACGCACCCGGCCTGTGCGCTCGCAGGATTCTTAAGGACAGTCGTCCTTAAGCCACCGGAGGTAATAAAAGCGTCGCCCCAGCACACGGTTAATCCTCAGGGGCCCGACGGGAGAAAAAGCCCAGCGTGGGGCGTCATCTTGTGGTATAGGTGGAGAAAGTTCAGGAGGTTTGGAAGCGGGTATGACACAGTGTGGATGTGGAAAAGGGTGCGGCGCTGGGGCGTGGCGGGTGCTGCATGAGGATGAGCCTGTGCAGGGCGATGACGCTGCTGTTTTGGAGCGGCCGGAGGAGTCGTTTGGCGGTGGCGGCAACAAGATTGTATGCCGTGCGTGCGGGCAGCGGATTACCTCTGCTGGCGCGCGTATACAGGTGCAGGGCAAGCACGAGCATGTGTTCTTTAACCCGTTTGGGCAGGTGTTCGAGGTTGGGTGCTTTTCCTTTGCGCAGGGGCTGGTTACGGGCGGAATGGCGAGTGCGGAGTTTACATGGTTTCCCGGCTATACGTGGCAGAATGTCGGCTGCGCCAGCTGTGGAAGCCACCTTGGGTGGTCCTATACAGGCAGCGGCGGTGGCGGCTTTTATGGCCTTGTCCTCACTGCGCTTCGTGAAGTGGCGGAGGAGGAAGACTAAATCCTCTGGGGCTAAGGCGAAAATAGGGCTGCGAAAAGCCGGGAAGAGCGGCCTCATCTCCATGTGCCACTTTGCACATGAATGACGCCTGAAGGCGCATGGTTACGCCGTTTCCTGCAGTGTTTCCCGCCGGAGATTCGTGGAAAAATTCACGATGCGGCAAAAGCAAAAAAATGTGGAGAAAGTGCTGGACTCTCACTTGTGAGAGGTCTATTAACGCTCTCCGCCACGCGGACTGTTTGGTTGACCAAACAGTCCGCGTGGACCTCAAAGCGCGTCCGCAGGACACAGAGCGCGATGAGGGCACGAATGTGACAGCATCCACCGCCCCCACACGTGAAGTTGCCCGGAATACGCCCACCACAGCGCCAGCACAGGCGCGGGCGGAAGTGTCCGGGGGACGACTCGCAGGCATGCCTACGAGCCACCATGAAGCACGACGCGCGAGAGTATCGCCACACACCCGGAGTTTGGTTTGTCCAAGCCGGGAAGAATAACGTTTCATGAGATGGGGCGCAGAGCGCCTCCGAGAGGTATCCGAGCATGTTTCATATTGTTGTCGCTTCACTGTTGCCGCTGTTCGCAATGATTATTGCCGGGTGGTACGCACAGCGTAGGGGCATTCTGGGCGAGGGCAGCGCCACGGCGCTGAACGATTTTGTCTATTATTTTTCCTTGCCTGCGCTGATGTTTGTTTCATTGGCCACCACGCCCATTGAGGAAATATTCCAGTTCCGGTTTATTGCCGGATTCACGCTGGCGATGTTTGCCTCGTATGTGCTGATGTTTTGTGTTTCGTCGCTCTTTTTCAAAACGCACCGCACCATCAGTTGCCTGCGCTCCACGTCTGCCAGCTTCCCCAACTGCGGGTACCTTGGCTTTCCCATCATGCTGTCGCTCTTTCATGGCAGCAGGACGGCGTTTGTTACCAGCACGCTTGGTGTTTTGCTGCCAACGCTCATTGTCATGATTGTTGTGGCGGAGTTTGAGTTCCACCGCGCTGGTGGGCGCAGGAGCACGCTGTCCATTGCAGGGCAGGTGGTGTGTACCATGGTCAAAACGCCTATCATTCTCGCATCGTTTTGCGGTGTGGCGGCGTCATACTTTGACCTTGGCATGCCGGATTATGCCGCGCAGGGGCTGAAGAGCTTTGGCATGGCATCCGTGCCGTGCGCGCTGTTTGCCGTGGGCATGCTGATGGCGCGGCTGGAGCGCAACCTGCGCCTTGGCAGCGTACTGTCTGTGAATGTGGTGAAAATCATTGTCCAGCCGCTGTTGGCCCTTGGCTTTTTGCTCCTCTTTGACGTGAGCGGCGAGCTGCTCGTCATGGGCGTCCTGCTGGCAGGCATGCCGACGGCGGCTGTGGCGTGCATTCTGTCTCAGGTGTACGAAACGTGCGAGATGGAGACTTCCGCCACGGTTTTGGTGTCCATGCTCCTGTACGTTCCGGCCTTTGCGCTGACGCTTTTGGTCGCTGAAGGCATGGGAGTCGCCATCGGCTAACCCCTGTCCCGGCGCAATCTTTCCCCGATAAAACCGCTCCGGCCCGATCCCCTTAACCCCTCTGTGCGATACTGCAACGCATCCCCCGGGCCGGAGCGTTTTATATATTTCTTCCTTTCCCTTTTCTTTCCATAATCCGCTTTACTGCAACGGCATAGAATTGTTGTGGTTTTCCATGGCCCTTTTCTCCACGGTTCTGTGGATATCGCATTGGCATAATCGTTTCATTTATATTACACTCGCAACATTGCCCTCCCTGTAATGTTTGCATTTCGGGGTGACGCAATTCTTGGTGCGGCAGGTATTGGTCCGCCCCGGCTGCAATTGCTCACAAGACGCACGGGCAGATTCGATTGCCCTAAGGGACGCACAGGATGACGGGACTCGACACCCTCCTCGTATCCAACGAAGACTGGCTAATGGACCGGATACTCCATTACGCCAAAGAACATGACTATACCCGCTATACCTCCACACTTCCGGAGGCATGGCGGCTTTCTATTTCTGGGCTGACGTCGTCTATAACCGAAGCCTACGCCAAGGATCCTTCCCTTTTTGAATTCAATTCGTCCGAAAACTACGCGGAGGACCCGGTTGCGGCTTTCGGCATTTTGGAGGCCCGCCGTCATCGTGAACGCGGGATAGACCTTGGTATGTTCTTGGGGCTTCTCAAGTATTACCGCCAAAGTTACCTCGATTTGGTGGCGGAAAAGGGGGATGAGAACAAGGTCCAGCCGTGGTCCAGTTACATCCTGCGTACGTTTGATCGGTTTGAGCTGGCCCTTGCCGTTGAATGGGCCAAAACGGGCGACGAGGAACGCATGCGCGCCTTGCAGGAACGCATGCGGCAGATGACCAACGAAAAGAACCTGTACCTTACCTTGTTTGAAAGCGTCGCCGTGCCGGTGTTTGTGTTGGACGATGCGTGTTGCGTCCGCAATGTGAACAGGGCGGGGCTGGATTTTTTGGGATTTCCCGCTGCAAGCGGAGGTTTATATTACCTGCTGTCGGACGCCGCGAATGGCAATGGGCAGAGTGTTGGCCCCGGTGCGGAGGTGCTTGGGCAACCCTGCGCCGATGTGCTGCCGTGGATAGCGCCCGATGTGCAGGAGTTCCTGAAAGAGGGGAAGCAGTATTCCGTCTCGCGCCGCGAGGCCGTCGTTCATGATTCCCCTCGGACGCTGCTCCTCTCCATGAGTGCCATGGCCGATGTTTCCGGGAAGTTCGCCGGGATGACCGTTGTCGTCAACGAACAGGCCGAAGCGCATGCAGAGGTCGAGCAGTGCGAAGAGCAGGGCCTGACATCGCGCCTGAGCAAGGTGCAGATGCTTGCGGGCGTTGGCGGCTGGGAGTGGCACATCAAGGAAGAGCGGCTGGAGTGGTGCGATGTTGTCTATAAGATTTTTGGCATTGGGCCGGAGGGCGAGTCGCTGCCGTTTAAGGTTTTCCTCGATGCCATTCATCCCGCGGACAAGGAGCGGGTTCAGGAGGCCTTGGACGCCGCCCTGCGGGGCGAGAGCAAGTATAACCTCGACTACCGCATTCTGCGTCCCGATGGGGATGTGCGGTGGATAGCCGTGACCGGGACAGTGTATTTTGATGATGACGGCCAGCCGGACCGGATGCTTGGTATGGCCATAGACATCACGGACCGCAAGAATACCGAACTCTCCCTACAGCAAACTTGCGACGCGGCCGAAAGCGCAAATCAGGCCAAGAGCGCCTTCCTCGCCAACATGA
>NZ_JBUDSW010000147.1:0-9109 GCF_054921475.1 Desulfobaculum sp.
ACCATGATCTCATGCTCACTGGAGAGGGAGTCGTATGCATCACGGGCGCGGGCCGCGGCCTCGCGCTTATAGTGCATGTATTTTGTGATGTCCATGTTGCCCACTGGAGAGCCGCACACAATAACCTGCGAGCCGGTATCGCTGGACGGTTTGAGCAGCACCGGATTCATGCGCACGTCCGGGTCCAGACGGCAGGCCTGCGCCTGCGTCACCTGCGCGCGGCCCATCTCGCCGCCATCGCGGGTGACATAGGAGTTCAGCGACATGTTCTGCGCCTTAAAGGGCGCAACGTCATAGCCGTCCTGAAGCAATACGCGGCAGAGTGCGGCGGCCAAGACGCTCTTGCCCGCGTTGGACGAGGTGCCCTGCATCATAATGGCGGGCGTCTTGCGCGGCAGGATGATGCGCGGCGGCGTTGCCGCGTCAACCGCACGGGGCAGCGCGCGGGTCAGGGCAGCCACCAACTGCGCATTTTCCTTGCGGGGACGTACCGCAACGCGCAACCAGCACTCGTCCAGTCCCTCAAAGTTATGGCACACGCGGATGGCCACACGCTCGGCAATGCAGCGCTCCGCAACGGCCTGCGCGTCGCATCCGGGCGCGTCCACCCGGCAGAGCAGAAAGTTTGCCTCGCCGGACAGCACGCTCAGGCCCTCCAGCTCGCACAGCGCCTCAAAAAGCTCCGTACGCAGGGCGGCGGTCTGCTCCACGGTGCGCCGGGCGTAGTCCTCATCGGCAAGGGCGCGCAGGCCCACAGCCTGCGCCAGACCATTCACCGACCAGTTGGGAATGCGCCGCCGGATGCGCGCCGCCACGTCCGGCGCAGCGTAGCCAAGCCCCAGCCGCAAGCCGGGAATGGCGTAAAATTTGGTGAGCGAATGCAAAACCACAACATTCTGCGGGCGCGATGCGGCCAGCCGGTCCAGTTCGGGTACAAAGTCCGCAAAGGCTTCATCCACGATGAACAGCGCCGAGGGGTGCTCCGCCGCCATATCGCGCAGGGCCTGCGGGTCCATGGTGCGGCCGGTGGGATTGTTGGGTTGGCCAATGAAGACGGCCGTGCCCTCCGGGGCATCAACCAGCGCGGCGGCGATGGCCTGCACATCCGGCATAAAGCCCGCCCCTTGCTTCAGGGCGATGGTGGTCACCGGAATGTCCGCCACCTCGCAGGCGTGGCGGTAATCGCTGTAGGCCGGAACGGGAAGAATGGCGCGGGGCGGACGCAGGGCCGCCAGCACGGCGTGGAGCACTTCGGTGGAGCCATTGCCCGCCAGCACCTCATCCGGCGTGATGCCAAAACGCTGCGCCGCAGCGGCGCACAGGCTGTCGCAATGGGGCTCGGGATAATGCGCCAGCCCGGACAGGCGCGCGCTCACCTCCGCACGGAACCACCACGGCGGGCCAAGGGGATTGATATTGGCCGAAAAGTCCGTGATGTCCTCCGGGGCGCATCCGGCCCTGCGGGCCAGATCCCATATATTTCCGCCGTGTCTGTTCTGCTGCATGATGGTGCCAACCCTAGCACGCCCCCACCGCGCATCAAAGTGCGGCCTGTGCAGGGCGGTATGAGATTCATCGAAACGTTGCGTAAGCTGTGTGATACAAAATCGTCAAAGATGCAAGGCGATAACCGCACGCCTGCCCGCCACACAACGAAAAAGCCCCCGCCCGGCCTTGGCCGGGCGGGGGCCGTCCACGTCAAAAGGGGCCGCCTAGCGGGCGATAAACTTGCCCGTCACGGAATTCGGGTTGGCAATGATGTCCTCCGGGGTGCCCTGCGCCACGATGCGGCCGCCGTTTTCGCCGCCGCCGGGGCCAAGGTCGATGACCCAGTCCGCCGCGCGCACCACGTCGGTATTGTGCTCAATGACCACAACGGACGCGCCCTTATCCACCAACCGGTGCAGCACCTTGATGAGCTTGCCCACCTCGTGCATGTGCAGGCCGGTGGTCGGCTCGTCAAGGATGTACAGCGTCCCCGGCAGGCTTCGCTTGCCAAGCTCGCGCGATATCTTGATGCGCTGGGCCTCGCCGCCGGACAGCGTGGTGGCGGGCTGCCCAAGGCGCAGGTACTCCAGCCCAACGTCCTCAAGGATGGCAAGGCGCCGCTTGAGGGTCGGATAGTTCTCAAAGAACTTGGCGGCCTGCCGCACGGTCATATCCAGCACTTCGTGGATGTTCTTGCCCTTGTAGGTGACGTCCAGCGTCTCGCGGTTGTAGCGCTTGCCGCCGCAAACGTCGCACTTCACGAACACGTCGGGCAAAAAGTGCATCTCCACGCGCAGGAACCCGTCACCACGGCAGGCTTCACAGCGTCCGCCCTTCACATTGAAGCTGAAGCGGCCGGGCTGGTAGCCTCTGGCGCGCGCCTCCTGCGTCTGGGCGAAGATTTTGCGGATCTCGTCGAATATCTTGGTATACGTCGCCGGGTTGGACCGCGGCGTACGGCCGATGGGCGTCTGGTCAATGGAGATGATGCGCTCAATGTCCTCCATGCCCTCAATGCCCGCCAGCTGGCCGGGTTCGTCCACCTTGATGCCGCGCGCCAAGGCCAGATGCTTGTAGAGCGAATCCACCACAAGCGAGCTTTTGCCGGAACCGGATACGCCCGTGACCACACTCAGGCAGCCCATGGGGATGGCCACATCAAGGCCCTGCAGGTTGTTGGTGGTCACGCCCTTCATGGTCACGTGGCCGCGCGGCTCGCGCCGGTGCTCCGGCTGCTCGATGATCAGGTCGCCGCGCAGATACTGGCCCGTCAGGCTCTTTTTGCACTTCATCAGGCCCGCCACATTGCCCTGATAGACAATCTCGCCGCCAAGCCAGCCCGAGCCGGGGCCAAGCTCCACAATGTGGTCGGCGTTGCGGATGGTGGCTTCATCATGCTCCACAACCAGCACGGTATTGCCGCGCCCCTGCAAGCTGCGCAGGGTCTCCAGCAGGCGGTCGTTGTCGCGCGGATGCAGGCCAATGCTCGGCTCGTCCAGCACATAGGTCACGCCCACAAGGCCGGACCCCAGCTGTCCGGCAAGGCGGATGCGCTGGGCCTCGCCGCCGGACAATGTCGCCATGTTGCGGCCAAGGCTCAGGTAGTCCAACCCCACGTTGACGAGAAAGGACAGCCTGTGGGTCAGCTCCTTGAGGAGCGGCCCGGCAATCATGTCCAGATGCCCGTCAAAGCGCAGGTCTTCCAGCCACGCGAGGGCCTTGCGGATGGACAGGCTGGTGAACTGAAAAATATTCAGGTCCGCCACCCGCGCCGCAAGGGATTCCGGGCGCAAACGCGCACCGTTGCAGGCTGGGCACGGGCGGCTCTGACGGAAGCGGGACAGCTCGTCGCGCCAGATGTGGCCGAACTGCATGCCTGTTTCCATATGCGTCAGCACACCGGGCCAGTCGGTCTCCGGCGCGCCGTGGAACAGCGCGTCCATGGCCTCCTGCGAAAATTCAGCCAGCGGCGTATCCAGCGTAAAGCCGTACGCCTTGCCCAGCTTTTTCAGTGCGTCGCTATAGCGGGAGAACACGCGGGGGTTCTTCCATGGAATAACCGCCCCAGTGGATAGGGACAGACCCTTGTTCGGGGCCAAAAGGTTCGGCTCAAAGTAGTCCACACTGCCAATGCCGGAGCACTTGGGGCACGCGCCCTGCGGGCTGTTGAAGGAGAACAGCTGTGGCGACAGCGGCGGCAGACTGATGCGGCACTCCGGACACACGGCCTCGGAGGAATACAGCACGTCCTCGCCATCGCGTTCGCCGCCGACAATGCCCACGGTCAGCCGTCCCTCGCCGTATTTGAGGGCCAGCTCCACGGAATCCGCCAAACGCTTGCGCATGTCCGGCTTGGCCACGAGGCGGTCCACCACCAGTTCGATGGTGTGCTTTTTCTTCTTGTCCAGCTCGGGCATGGGGTCGAGGCCGGTCACCTCGCCGTTGACGCGCACGCGCACAAAGCCCTCGCTCCGCAGTTTTTTGAACAGGTCCTGATGCGTGCCCTTTTTCTGCTCGGCAAGGGGGGCAAGGAGCAGAAACTTCGTCCGCTCCAGCAGGCCCGCGATGTTCTCAACGATTTCGTCCGTGGTCTGGGCCTGAATGGGCCGCCCGCACTTGGGGCAGTACATGGTGCCAAGGCGCGCAAAGAACACACGCAAAAAGTCATACACCTCCGTCACCGTGCCCACGGTGGAGCGCGGATTGCGCGAGGTGGTCTGCTGTTCCAGCGAAATGGCGGGGGTCAGCCCCTCAATCTTGTCCACATCGGGTTTGTCCATCTGCGGCAGAAACTGCCGCGCGTAGGCGGACAGGGACTCCACATACCGCCGCTGCCCTTCGGCATAGACAATGTCAAAGGACAGGGTGGACTTGCCCGAACCACTCGGACCGCACACCACCACAAGTTCGTTGCGCGGAATATCCAGCGTCAGGTCCTTGAGGTTATGTTGGCGTGCGCCTTCTATATGTACGCAGTTGTTGTTCTGCATCAAACACCTTGCTTTCTTCCCGGTGTAGTGAATTCTCCGCACCAAAGCGGCTGGCCGAGGCCTCAGCCCGAAACCGAGAGTCTAACCATCATGGCGCGTATGGCAAGTGGAACAGTGGGAAACAGCGCAGCCACCGGATATTGCAGGAGAAGCCGCCTCAGCGCCCCCGCCGGAACGCGTTCCGCCCTGCCGGCGCCCATAAAAAACGCGGGGCAGCCCAAGCCGCCCCGCGCGTTTCTGCAACGTCTTTAAGCGCCCGCCGCCTAGCGGATAACGCTCATACTGCGCCATTGCCCCTGACGGAAACGCCGCCACGAGAAGAACATCAGCGTGCCGATATGCGCCAGCATCGCGCCCCACGCGGCGTACAGCCCCAGCTGGAACACCTCCAGAATAAGGTAGGTGCCAAGGGCCATAATGAACACCGACGACAGGGACATCACCTTGAGGGTATAGCGGATGTCGCCCGCGCCCTTGAGCGCGCCAAAGTACGAGAACACCACCGCGTCAAACAGCGTGTACACCGCCACAATGACCAGCAAAATGCGTCCGGCCTCGCGCACGGGGGCGTACTGCTCGGGCGTAAAGCTGCTTGGGCGGAACATGGCGGACAAGGCGTCCGGGAACAGCAGGTAGATGGACATCATCACCAGCGCCCAGCCAACGTTCAGGTGCAGGACGCTGCGCGTCGCCTCGGCGGCGTCGTCAGGCCGCCCTGCGCCAATGGCCTGCCCCACCAGCGTCTGCGCGGCGATGTGCAGGCCCACCATGGGCATAAAGCTAAAGTGGTTCACGCTCAGGACCATATTCGTCGCCGCCAGCTGCACGTTGCCAAGGCGGCCCACCAGCAGGATAAAGAAGGCAAACGCGAACACGTCAAAGAAGAACTCACAGCCGCTTGGCAGGCCGTAAACCAGCAGGCGCTTGAACTTGGCCGGATTCCAATGCCAGCCGGAGAGCACGCCGTACTGCTCCTCGTTGCGGCGGCGGAACACCATCAGCACAAAGATGACCGCCGTCAGCGCCCACGCCACGCCCGTGGCGATGCCTGCGCCGCGGATGCCCAGCTCCGGGAACGGGCCAACGCCGTTGATGAGCATATAGTCCAGCGGAATGTTCACCGCCGCGCCAATCATATTCACAATCATCACCGGGCGGGTCAGGCCGCGTCCGGTGTAGAACTCGCCAAGGGTGACGGTGAGGATATTGAACCCCGAAGCGTAGCACAGGATGCGGTAGTACTCGACCTCCAGCACCTGCACGGCCGGGTCGTGCCCGCCAAAGGCGAAGATCGCCTCCGCAGGCAAGGCCAGCAGCACCATGCACACCGCCGACAAAAGGCTAAACCACACACCCTGCCACAGCGCCGGGCCAACCTGATGCGGCTGGCGCGCGCCGGTGTACTGCGCAATGAATACGTTCACATAGGTGGCAAGCCCGGAAAAGAACGCGATGAACTGAAAATTCATGGTGCTTGCGGTCATCGACGCCGCAAGGGCCTCAAGGGAATAGTGCCCGAGGAACACGCGGTCCGTGAACATGGTAATGGTGGCCGAAGCCATGCTCGCGACCAGCGGCATACCAACGCGAAGCACGTCGCGGTAGCCGTTGGGCGCACTCCACCGATCAATAGACATTTTTCTCTCCATTCTCCGGTCTGACGGGCAAGCCACTCTTGCCCGCACTGCCGGCAGAGTCCCCCTAGGCCGCCTCAAATAAATAGTCAACTCCCGGCCCAGCCCTGCGGCACGCCCCCCTTGTCAACACTGCGCCTTCGCTGTAGAGGTCGCCTGTCGGACACCTTTGTGCCCTCCGGGAGCGCCCCGGGGTGCGCGCCCTTCGGCCCCTTCCCCTCTCTCGCCACGCTTTTCGCCCGGCTGCGCACCACTTTTCATGACGACAACCGGCCCTTTGGCCACCCGATACACACCATGCGCATACGCAACATTATGTATTTTCCCGTAAAGGTCACGGCCTTTATCTGCCTGGCGGTGGTTGCCTTTTCCGCCCTTGTTCCCCCGCCCGCACAGGCCGGGGAGACGCCACACTCCATCGTGGTTGGCGGCGACCTGCACTACCCGCCCTATGAATTCCTCAACGACTCCGGCGACCCCGCAGGCTTTAACGTGGACCTCACCCGCGCCCTCGCCAAGGTCACGGGCATGAACATCACCATCCGCCTTGGGCTGTGGAAGAACATGCGCGAGGCCCTTGCCGAAGGCGACATCGACGTTCTGCAAGGCATCTCGCACTCCTCCGCGCGCGAGAGCACGCTGTCGTTCTCCGAGCCGTACACCACAGTGGAATACTCCATTTTCGCGCGGGACGACTCGCCCGTTGCCACCTCGCTGGACGACATGGAGGACGCCGAAGTCATCGTGGAGGAGGGCGGCGCCATGTACGACACCCTCACCCAAAACTATCCACGCATCCGCATCATTCCCGCCTACAACCACGAAAACGCCCTGCGCAAGCTGGCGGCGGGGCACGGGGACTTTGCCCTCGTCTCCCAAACGGCGGGCCGCTACATGGTGCATAGCAACGATCTGGACAATATCTTCCCCATCGGTACGCCCTTTTCCCTGCAACACTACTGCTACGCCACGCGCCCGGACAAGGCGCACCTGCTGGCGACCATCAACGCCGGGCTGGAAACCCTCAAAAAGGACGGCACCTACCGCGAGCTGTGCAATAAGTGGCTTTCCGTCCCCAGCCCGGACGCGCTCTCGTGGCGCACGGTGATGTGGTACGGCGCGTGGATTTTGGGGCCGCTGCTGCTCATCCTTATGGGCAGCCTGCTCTGGACGCATATGCTCCGCCATAAGGTGGAAGAACGCACCAACGAACTGCGCGAGGAAGCCCGCAAAAACCTTGAGGCCAAGCGCGAGCTGGAGCGCAAGCAAAAGGTCATCATCCACTCGGACCGCATGGCCACCCTTGGCGTGATGGCCTCGGGCGTGGCGCACGAAATCAACAACCCCAACGGCATGATGCTCATGAACCTGCCCGTCCTCGCCGACACCTACGAGGACGCCGCCGAGGTGCTGGACCACTACTACGACGAGCACGGCGACTTTCTCATGGGCGGGCTGCCATACTCCCGCATGCGCGACGAAGTGCCGCAAATGATCAGCGATATGCTCGACGGCGCAAACCGCATCAAAAACATCGTGCGCGACCTCAAGGACTACTCCCGCAAGGGCGAGCGCTACGAGATGGAGCCGCTGGACTTCAACCATCTGGTCAAGGCGTCCCTGCGGCTGGTGCGCAATGCCATGAAGAAGTCCTCAAACGCCGTCACCGTGACCCTCGCGCCGGACCTGCCCACCGTCACCGGCAGTTCGCGGCGTATTCAACAGGTCATCATCAACCTTGTGCTCAACGCCTGTCAGGCGCTGCCCGGCAAGGACCACGGCATCGCCATCACCACCGGATACGACTCCACCGCCAACGCCGTCATCCTGCGCGTACAGGACGAAGGCGTCGGCATCCCGCAGGAGCATCTGGACAACATCACCGACCCCTTCTTCACCACCAAGCGCGAGTCCGGCGGCACAGGCCTTGGCCTGTCCGTCTCCGCAGGCATTGTTAAGGAGCACTTCGGCGCGCTGGACTTTGAGTCCACACCCGGTCAGGGCACCACCGTCACCCTCTCCATCCCCGCC
The DNA here is from genome assembly GCF_054921475.1 of Desulfobaculum sp. Classification (NCBI taxonomy): domain Bacteria; kingdom Pseudomonadati; phylum Thermodesulfobacteriota; class Desulfovibrionia; order Desulfovibrionales; family Desulfovibrionaceae; genus Desulfobaculum; species Desulfobaculum sp. Next base: position 8,144 of record NZ_JBUDSW010000147.1, read on the forward strand.
GCAGCGGAGAATGAAGCCCAACTCGCAAGGAGGTACACCTCATGATTCCCGCCACGGAAACCATCTATCCGTCCTTCAAGGTTCTGCTCGTGGACGACGAACCCGCGTGGCTCAGGAGCCTCAGCCTCACCCTTGAGCGCACGGCGGGCATCAACAACGTCCTCGCCTGCGACGACAGCACGCAGGTCATGGACATCCTCTCGCGCGAGCAGGTGGGCCTTATCCTGCTCGACCTCACCATGCCCGGCTTCAGCGGCGAACAGCTGCTGGACGCCATTACCGAGCAGTACCCGCACATTCAGGTCATCATCATCAGCGGCATGAACCAGCTGGAAACCGCCGTGCGCTGCATCAAGCAAGGGGCCTTTGACTACTTCGTCAAAACCGACGCGCAGGAGCACATGACCAAGGGCGTGCTGCGCGCCATCCGCACGCAGGAGCTCTACACCGTCAACAGCGGCATGCGAAAACGCATCCTCACCGGCGAGCTGCAAAACCCCGAGGCCTTCGCGGACATCGTCACCGTGTCGCCCTGCATGCTGGCCGTGTTCAAGTACATTGAATCCGTAGCCCCCAGCACCCAGCCCGTGTTGGTGACGGGCGAATCCGGCTCGGGCAAGGAATTGGTGGCGCAGGCCATCCACACCCTGAGCGAGCGCAAAGGCCCGCTGGTGAGCGTGAATGTTGCGGGGCTGGACGACACCAGCTTTGCGGATACGCTCTTTGGCCACACCCGCGGCGCGTTTACCGGCGCGGGGACAACCCGTCCGGGCATGATTGAACAGGCGCGCGGCGGTAGCCTCTTCCTCGACGAAATCGGCGACCTGAGCCTGCAATCGCAGGTGAAGCTGCTGCGCGTGTTGCAGGAGAATGAATTCTACCCCCTTGGCAGCGACAGGCCCAAACTCATGCAGGCCCGCGTCATCGTGGCCACGCATCAGGACCTGCAACACAAGGTGCAGGACG
>NZ_JBUDSW010000148.1:0-9106 GCF_054921475.1 Desulfobaculum sp.
AACTTGCGACGCGGGTTTCGGCAACGCCACGCTGGCGCCGAAAACGCCGGAAGCGAGGCGCTATGCACAGGGACGTGTTCGCGGCCCAGCCGTCGGAAATCATCCCCTTTTTGAAGGCAACGTTGCCCTTCTCCGAATTGGACGACGACGTCCTGCGGGAGTTGGCGCGCAAGTGCTCCATCGACTTCTACCCCAAGGGCACGAGACTGCTCACCCAAGGGGAGAGTGCGGTGGAGTATTTGCTTATCATCCAGCGTGGCGGCGTGCGGCTGTATTTGGTGCAGGAGCAGGGCGGGGACAAGCTGGTGGACTACCGCGGCGAGGGCGGCACCGTGGGCGCGCTGGGCATTATCCGCGAGAGTGTGGCCAGCCTGACGGCTGACACCATTGAGGATACCTTCTGCTTCAAGATGCCTGCACTGGTTTTCCGCCAGCTGGTGGAGACCCACCCGGCCATTGCCCGGCATTTTCTGCACAGCCTCTCGGAGCATTACGTTTCGCGCGCGTTTTCGGAACTGCGCCGCCAGCACGCGGACCTGTGCACGGACAGCCCGTTGTATTTGTTTTCCACCCGCATCGGCGACCTTATCCAGCGCGCTCCGCGCGGTGTGGAGCGGGGGACGAGCATCCGCCGCGCGGCGCGGCGCATGCTGCGTGGCGGCATCGGCTCTTTGCTGGTGACCGAGGGCGAGGGCGGCGCTCCTGTGGGGATTGTCACGGACAAGGACCTGCGGCGCTGTGTGGCCGAAGGCGTGGACCCTGCCGCGCCTGTGGAGAGCATTATGAGCGCGCCGCTGGTGACGGCCAGCCACCGCGCTGTGTGCTTTGACGCGCTGCTCAGCATGATGGCGGCGCAGATTCATCACTTGGCCGTGGAGGAGGACGGGCGCGTGGTGGGGATGGTGACGTCCCATGACATCATGGTGCTGCAGGGCCGTTCCCCGGTGTATCTGTTCCGCGAGATATTGGCCCAGCGCCGCATTGAGGGGCTGTATGCCCTGTCGCAGAAGGTGCCGCTGGTGGTGGGGTCCCTTATTGAGGAGGGGGCCAAGGCCGGGAACATCACACGCATGATTACCGTGCTGAATGACCTGATTCTGGAAAAGCTGCTGACCATGCTGCAGGACGAGATGGGCCCGCCGCCGGTGCCGTTTTGCTGGATGCTCATGGGCAGCGAGGGGCGGCGCGAGCAGACCTTTCATACCGATCAGGACAACGCCATCATCTACACCGACCCACAGGACGCGGACGAGGCCGCCAGCGCCGAGGCGTATCTAGCGCGCTTTGCCGATGCCGCGCGGGACCATTTGGGGCGCTGTGGCTACCCGCCGTGCCCCGGCGGCATGATGGCGTCTAATTCGCGCTGGCGGCGGCCCTTTGCGGTGTTTCGGGAGTTCTTTGAGGAGATGATGTTGCGGCCCGAACCGCAGGAAGTGCTCCACGCCACGATTTTCTTTGACTTCCGCCCCGGGTGGGGGCGCGCGGACCTTGGCGAGAGCCTGCGGCGGCACATCACCCTGCACGCCCCGCGCGAGGCTGTGTTCCTGCGGCATTTGGCGCGGGATTGCCTTGGCGCGCGCCCGCCGCTGTCGTTTTTCCGGAACTTCATTGTGGAGAAAAACGGCGAGCACAAGGACACGCTGGACCTGAAGGAGCGCGGGCTGGTGCCTTTTGTGGACTTTGCGCGGCTGTTTGCCCTGCGCCATGGCATTGCGGCCACCAACACGCTGGACCGCTTGCACGCCCTTGGCGCGCAGGAGCACGTAGCGCAGGACCTGTGCTCCGAGGCTACGGAGGCCTACGAATTTTTGATGCAGCTGCGGCTGGTGCACCAGATGCGCCAGATACGTGAGGAACGCGAACCGGACAACCGGGTGCGCCCGTCGGCGCTGACGGACCTTGAGAAGCAGACCCTCAAGGAGGCCTTTGGCGTGATTTCGGGCTTGCAGGGCTTTATTCGGGACGTGTTCCGGCTGAACATCGCCTGACAGGGAGGATGGTATGACGGCACCTGCCGCCACACGCGGGCAAAGCCTTGGGGAGCGCCTGTTGCGCCTTGTGGGCCTTGGCGCGTCCGGGCCGCTGGCCGAGCACCGGAGCCGGTACGCGGGGCTGGATCAGGACCGGCCCCTCACGGACTATACCTTTACGGTGCTGGATACGGAGCTGACGGGCCTGTCGCCGCGCACGGACGAGATTGTGTCCATTGGCGCGGTGAAGGTGCGCGATTTGTCCATCACGGCGGACAGCTTTTATTCGCTGGTGGCGCCGCGCGGCGGCGTGCCCAAGGTGTCCACCATGGTGCACCGCATCACGCCCGAGATGCTGCGCGGCGCCCCGCGCCTGCGGCAGACCTTTCCCCGGCTGATGGAGTTCCTTGGCGACTCGCTGCTTGTGGGGCACAACATCGGCCTGGATATGTCGTTTTTGAATCGTGCGGCGCGCGATATTCTGGGCGGGCGGCTGCGCATTCCGTGTGTGGATACCATGCGCCTTGCGCAGGTGTACGAGCGCGAGTGCTGGGAAAACTACTACGACCAGTTTGACTCGCGTGTGTCGTACCAGCTGGGGGATTTGTCCGCGTCCTACGGCCTGCCTGCCTTTGATCAGCACAACGCCCTCTACGACGCCATGCAGACGGCCTACCTCTTTCTTTTCCTTGTGAAGAAATTGAAATCCGGCGGCATTGAGACGCTGCGCGATGTGTACCTCGCGGGGCGCAGTTGGCGGTGGTATCTGTAGGCGCTACAGGCGCAGCAGGCCGCGCCGCTGCATGTGGCGCGCGCAGGCCGCCGCCGCAACGATTTTGACCGCGTCGGGGAGGATAAACGGCGCGATGCCCACCATGGCGGCGCGCTCCATGGAGATATTGAGCACGGCGGCGAGGCGCCACGTGCCAAGGCCGTAGGCCACCACCAGTGCGGCCATGCCCCAGACAACGGCGTGCGCCCATGGGATGGGATTGTGGCGTCCGGCCATGCCCGTCAGCGCCGCTGAGCCCACAAAGGCCGCAAGGTAGCCGCCTGTCGGTCCCAGCAGATAGGCAAACCCCGCATTGCCCCCGGCAAACACCGGCAGGCCGATGATGCCCGCCATAAGGTACAGCGCCACACTCAGCGCGCCGTAGGCCGGGCCAAGGGCATACCCCGCCAAAAACACAAAGAACGGCTGCATGGAAAAGGGAATCGGCCCGATGGGGAAGTGCAGATACGCCCCAACGGCAATGGTTGCCGAGAACATGGCCGTCCACACCAGCCGGTGCAGGGATTCCAGCGTATGCAGGCTGTGCCCGGAGTGCGTCATGCGGGCTCCGGGAGAAGGCCGAGGGCGTCCATGTCCGCACGGTCGGCGGCAACGTCGTTGCCCTGCACGGTCAGGTAGTCGCCAATCATCAGTCCGCTGGCCCCGCACAGCAGGGGGCGCATGCGGTCCGCGCCAAACACGGCGGGGCGGCCGCCGCAGATGCGGATATGCTTGCTTGGCAGCATGAACCGGAGCAGGGCGATGATGCCCGCCGCTTCCCCGGCGCTGAGCAGAGGGCGGGAGGCAAGGGGCGTCCCCGGGATAGGGTGCAGGAAATTGACGGGCACGGAATGCACGCCAAGGTCCGCCAGCGTCCGCGCCAGTTCCGCACGCTGCTCCCATGTTTCGCCCATGCCGAACAGCCCGCCGCAGCAGACCATGAGGCCCGTGTCCACGGCGTCGCGCACGGTTTGCACGTCCTCGTCGTAGCTGTGGGTGGTGCAGATGCTGGGGAAGAAGCTGCGGGCCGTCTCCAGATTGTGATGGTAGCCGGACAGGCCAGCATCGCGCAGGGCGGTGAGCTGGGCCGCGGTGAGGATGCCGACGCTGGCGTCGGCGCGCAGGCCAAGGTCGCAGATGCCGCGCACGGCGCGGAGCATTTCGTCAAAGTCCGCCTCGGACAGGCCCTTGCCGCTGGTGACGATGCTAAAGCGCGAGGCTCCGGCGGCCTGCATGGCGCGGGCGGCCTCAAGGATGCGCTGCGCGCCCACAAAGGGATACTCCGGGCTGTTGACGCCGTGGTGGGCGGACTGGGCGCAGAAGCGGCAGTCCTCGCCACAGCGTCCGCTTTTGGCGTTGATGATGGAGCACAGGCCTACGGCCTTGCCAAAGGTGTGCTCCTTGATGCGCACGGCCTCGGCGTGGAGGCATGCGGCATCCTCTGCGGCTGCGCACGCAATGGCGCGTACGTCGTCGTCAGTGAGGGCCTTGCCGCCGAGGACGTCGTCGGCAAGGCGCGTGAAATGATGGGTCACGGGGTATCCTTCCAGTCCCACCAGCGCAGGCGCTGCGGGTCGCGTCCGCCTGCGGCGTAATACACCGCAAGGCGAAAGACATAGAGCACGCAGCGGTCCACGTGCTCCCCGCGCTGGCTGATGAGCCTGTCGTACATGTCCTGTGGGTTTTCACCGCGCAGGGCGTCAATATCCGCGTAGTCCAATTCCATAAAAAGCTCCGCCAGCCGGGGACCGACGGTGGGAATGATGCGGAAGACGTCCGGCGCGGTTTCCTTTTGGACCGGTATAGTCGGATTTGGGGTGGATGACAAATGCCGCGGCGGCGTCATGGCTATTCCAGCGGCTTGTCCGCGATGAGGGCGAACACGGGATTCTGCGCGGCAATGCGCAGGTCCCCGGCCAGCGGCGCGGATTCGCCGCCCTGGATGAGGGTGACAGAGTAGGGCCAGTCGTGCTCCTCCAGAATCTGGCGCGCGCGGGTAAGGGTATCCAGCAGCACGGCGTGGGCCACAAGGCGTCCGCCCGGGCGAAGGCGTTTGCACACGATGTCCAGCACGGTGTCGGCGTCCCCAGCAAGGCCGCCGCCGATGAAGATGCGGTCCGGCGTTGGCAGGTCGGCGAGGCAGGCGGGCATGGAGCCGTGCACCACGTCCACAAGGTAGGCGCCGGTGCGGCGGATATTCTCGCGTATCATGGCGACGCGGTTGGCGTTTTTTTCCACGGCGATGACGTTGCCGCGCGTGGTGAGGCTGGAGGCCTCAATGCCGATGGCGCCGCAGCCCGCGCCAAGGTCCCACATCACGGAGTCCGGGCGCAGGCGCAGGGCCGCAATGCCCACGGCGCGGGCAGGGCCCTTGGTGATGAGGTTCTTTTCGCGCATGAACAGATCGTCCGGGGTGCCGAGGCCGAGGGGGATTTGCGGTTCGGCCACGCGCTCCAGCAGCACAAGGTTGCGCGGGGAAAAGCTCTTTTTACGAGCTTCCTCAAGGGTGTACTTGCCGATGCGTTCCTTGTCGCTTTCCAGGTCCTCCAGCACCCACATGCAGTGGGTTTCGCCGCTTTTGTCCAGAATGCTCTGGGCGATGGCCGAGGGGATGTTGCGGTTGTCCGTAAACACCGCCACCCAGTGGGCCTCAAGCAGGGCGCTGAACATGGGGCGGTAGTCGTTTCGGCCATGCAGGGACACGGTGCGGATGCCCTGCCACGGAACCTTCAGGCGCGCCGCAGCGGCCTGCAGGGTGGTGACGTTGGGGTAGATGCGCACGTCCTCCGGCCCAAAGCGCTCGATGAGCGAGGTGCCGATGCCGAAAAAGAGCGGGTCGCCGTCGGCAAGGACGACAACCTCAAGTCCGTCGGCCTGCCGCGCGGCCATGGTGGCGTAGACGTCCTCCAGCGGGGCGGCGATGGGCAGCTTTTCGGCGGGGTGGCCGTCAAAGTGCTCCAGCAGGGCGCGTCCGCCCACCAGCACCTGTGCGTGGTCCAGCAGTGAGCGGGTGTCGTCGGGAAGGTTGTCCGGGTCCTGACCGAGGCCGATGATATGAATGGTCATGATGCGTCCTCCGATGTGACGTGGCAAAGGCGCGTGCCGTCGAAGTCGTAGACGTGGTATTCGATGCGGATGCCCGGTCCGGCAAGGGAAAGGGCAGCGCGCAGCGCGCGGTGTGCAATTGCCGTAACAATAGCATTTTTATGGGCATCGTTCACGAGAATTTCCAGAGCGTGGCGCGCGGTGTTGGCGCCGGCGATATCCCGGGCATGGCCGGGCTGTGCTCCAGCCTGCAGGCACCACTTGGCCAGCAGGTCGAAATCGATGCGGTTGTCTTTGGCGTGGGTGTATTCGTAGCCCTGCGCCATCTTGACCAGCTTGCCGAAAAAGCAGCCGATGACGATGCGCGTCATGCCGTGCTGGCGCGCGCCGCGCAGGGCGCTGGCGAAAAAGTCCGCTATCTGCACGCTGGCGATGCGGGGGATGTCCGGCCGGTCCGTCAGCAGCAGGCGCTCTGTGCGCCCGCCGGTGGACAGGGCGACGGTGTGGCGCCCTGCCGCGCGGGCCACGCTCAGGGCTTGATTGATGCTGGCTTCGTAGGATTCGTGGCTGTAGGGCTTCACCGTCCCGCGCGTGCCAAGGATGGAGATGCCCCCAACAATGCCAAGGCGCCCGTTCATGGTGTGGGCGGCAATGGCCTCGCCGTCCGGGACCTCTATGGTCACGTCCACCGCGCCGCAAAAGTCTGTTTCGTCCATGGCCTCGCGCACGGCGTCTGCAATCTGCTGGCGCGGGGCGGGGTTGATGGCGGCCTGTCCGGGCGGGATGGGCAGGCCGGGCAGGGTGACGCGTCCAACGCCGGCGCCGCCCTCAAGGTGCACCTCGCCGCGTGGCCCGTCCGGCAGCAGGCGCACGACGGCGCAGATGGTGGCCCCGTGGGTGGCGTCCGGGTCGTCTCCGCCGTCCTTGGTGACGCTGACGCGGATGGCGTCCCCTTCTGGCTCAAGGGCCGCGATGGGAATGCTCAGGCGGCCGGCGCGCGGGGTCGGCGTGTCCATGACGGCCCCGCGCCACCCGCGCGCAAGGGCGAGGAATCCCGCCTTGGCTGCGGCTGCGGCTGCGGTGCCTGTGGTGAAGCCTTCTCGAAGATGTGTGGTCATGATGGTGGCCGCTGCGCGGCGTTACTCTGCCGCGCTCTGGGCTGTGTGGGCGCGGGCGGCGTCCACAAAGGCGCGGGCCGCGTCGGGGTTGGAGGCAAAGTGCACGTGGATGTACGAGGCAAGGGTCTGGCGCAGGGCAAAGCCTTCCTTGGCGCCGGTCCAGCCGCGCCGGTCCATGACCTTGTAGACGGCGGGGATGTCCGCGTCCAGCGCGGAGGGCGAGGAGTAGTGGAATTCGTGCCCGCGCAGCATGGTCCACTCCGGCCCGAAAAAGGTGGACGCGGTGGTAACGGCCTCGCGGTAGCCCAGCGCGCGAAAGCGTTTGTCCATGGCCGCATGCATGGGAAAGACGCCCACCATGGGGTGCTCTGCGCCCTCGGCGGTGGTGATGCCCCGCATCAGGTACATGAAGCCGCCGCACTCGGCGTACACCGGGGCATTGGCCTCGCTGAATCCACGCACGGCGGCGCGCATGGCGGCGTTGCCTGAGAGCTGCGCCGCGTGCAGTTCGGGATAGCCGCCGCCAAGGTACAGGCCGCCAATGTCCGGGGGCAGGGCGGCGTCGCGCAGGGGGGAGAAGAAGACGAGCTGCGCGCCCGCGGCCTCAAGCTGGCGCAGATTCTCGTGGTAGTAGAAGCAGAATGCCTCGTCGCGGGCTACGGCGATGCGCACGGGCTTTTCCGCCTGTGTGGGCGGGGCCGTGGGCGTCAGGTGGCGCTCGGGGCTGCGGTCCAGCAGGCGGCCAAGGTGGCAGCCGTCCTCCATCCACTGGGCCAGCTGGGTCACGGTGTCTTCGGGCAGGTGATGGTCCTGCGCGGTCACAAGCCCAAGGTGGCGCGAGGGCAGTTCAAGGCCCTCGCGGCGGCGGAGCAGGCCAAGCAGTGGCGGCTGGCTGCCAAGGTGGTCTGGCAGGCCACGCAGTGCGTCGTCAAGGAGCTGGGCGTGGTTGTCGCTGCCAACGCGGTTCAGCAGAATGCCCGCAAAGTCGATGTCCGGGTCAAAGGCGGTGTAGCCGGTGACAAGGGCGGCGGCGGAGCGCGCCATGGAGCGCGCATCGGCCACCAGCACCACCGGCGCGCCAAGCCATTTGGCGATTTGCGCGGTGCTGCCGTCCTCGCCGGTTCCGGTGCGGCCGTCATAAAGGCCCATGACGCCCTCCACCACGGCGACGTCGGCGTCTGCGGCTTCCCGCGCAAAGACCTCCTGCACGGCGTCGTGTCCCATCATCCAGCCGTCGAGGTTGTGGCTGGGGCGTCCTGTGATGCGCTCGTGGTGGCCGGGGTCGATGAAGTCCGGCCCGCACTTGAAGGCCTGCACGGTGAGCCCGCGCCGCACAAGGGCGGCCATAAGGCCGAGGCTGGCCGTGGTTTTGCCGCATCCGCTGTGGGTGCCGGCAACGACGATGGTTCTGGTGGGCATAATCCGTCCTGCGTCCGTGGAAATGTGGAAAAAACGAGAGCGTCCGCACAGGATATATCGGAACACGCCGCGCACGAAAAGGGCAAGGCGGCGGGCAAAAAAACAAGCGGACCAAAGCCGCAGGGATGGCTTTGGTCCGCTTGGTAGGGAAATGATGCGAAATGGCTACTGCGTTTCCCGTGAAGCGGGATGGAAAAAGGGCGGCGGCCGGGTGGAGGAGCCGCCGCCCCATGACATGGTTCTGCACTGCTACTGGAGGTAGGAGCTCAACAATGTGCCATGTCGGAGGTGCCTGTTGTCTGCGAAGCCGCCCGCTTGACGGCCCTGTGGGCCTGCGGCTTCGTTACGGCATGCGGGGCGTCGTCCGCGCAGACGCCGCCCTCGCTGTCTCCGTATCCGGCAGGTGATGCTGGCAATGTGGTGTCGTGGAAGATGGCTCGTGCGCAGCATGCCTACTGCTGCGGGGGCGTCGCCATTGGAATGGTTGTTCTTCCGCGCCAAGGCCGGGAGGGTGCTTCATGCCGCATCGGCCCCGTGGCATCGCGTGCCGGGATGGAATGAATCTATGGAAAACATGCGACCGCAGTTGCTGTTAAACTGGAGCGCCGCACAATGTGTCGGCTGACTGACATATGTTTGGGCGGTTCGTCAAGCCCCTAGGCGCAATTTTCTTTCCTTGAGGGCATTTTCCGCTGGTGGTGGACGTGGTTCCGGTTTTTGCGGAGGATTTTGACGGTTTGCTTTGGGTAAAATTCGCCTAACCGTGCTCATGGGGCTGGGGC
>NZ_JBUDSW010000149.1:0-9059 GCF_054921475.1 Desulfobaculum sp.
AGCTGGAGCCCGCTCCGGGCCGGACGGGAATCGTGCTCCAGAATCCTGAAACGCAGCTGCTGTGCGCCACGGTGCTGGAGGAGGCCGCCTTTGGCCCCCGCAACATTGGTCGAAGCGCTCCCGAGGCGAAGGCCGACGCCATGGCCGCCCTTGAGGCCGTGGGCCTTGCCGCCTGCGCTGAGCGGCCTGTGGAGGCGCTGTCCATGGGGCAGAAGCACCGCCTTGCCCTTGCGGCCACACTGGCCCTGCGTCCGAACCTGCTCCTCTTGGATGAACCGTTCACCCAGCTGGACCCCGCCGGGCGAGAGCGCCTGACTGATATCGTCAGGAGCGTTATGGCGCGTGGCGGCGCTGTGGTGGTGAGCGAACATGTGCCGGGCTGGCTGGACGGTCTTGCCTCCCGCCGTGTGGATTTTCCCGCTGATGACGCTCCGTGTGCGTGCGGGGGCTTTCCTGCCACAGCGCGCGGGGAGAGCGGCAATGACCCCGTGGTGGCCGTCAGCGCACTGGAAACCGGCTATAGCGCGCGCCCGGAGATTTTGCGCGGGGTGGATTTGGCGGTCCGTCCCGGTCGCAAGGTGCTGGTCAGCGGTGACAATGGCGGGGGCAAATCGACGCTGTTGGCCTGCCTTGTAGGCGCACTCACGCCGCGCGCCGGGTCGGTGCGCATTTGCGGGCTGGAGGCCCCGCGCCCGGCGGCCCTGTGCGGGCTGGTGGGGTACCTTGGGCAGAACCCGGAACAACAGCTTTTTGAGGATACGGTGCTGGATGAGGTGGGCTTTTCCCTGCGCCGCCTTGGCAGGGACCGCGCCGCCGCGCAGGAGCAGGCCCGCGCCGTGCTGCGGTCGGTGGGGCTGGAGCATTTGGCCCCGGACGCGCCGCTGGCCTTGAGCTTTGGGCAGAAGCACCTTGTGGCGCTGGCGTCGGTGCTTGCGGCGGGGCCGCGCGTGGTGCTGCTTGATGAACCGTTTACCGGCCTTGCCGAAGGGGTGCGGGCTACGGTTTTGCACCTGCTGGACGACTACGTGCGCGCGACAGGCGCGGCGGTGGTGATGGTTTCGCACGACCCGCGTTGCCCCGGCTGGGCCGATGAGCACTATGTGATGCGCGGGGGGCGGTGCCATGCGGTCTAGATTGTTCGACATGGCCGACGGCTATCCCGGGCAGTATACGCCGGGCGACTCCCCGGTGCACGCCTGCCCGCCGGGCGTGAAGCTCCTTGCGGCCTTGGCGCTGTCCACCTGCGCCCTGTTTGCCCGCGACGGGCTGAGCGTTGGCGTCCTTGGCGCCGTGCATGTGGCGGCGTACCACGTTGCGGGGCTTCGCCTGCGCGATGTGTGGCGCGACGTGCGCCCGCTGCTGCTCCAGTTCCCTGTGGTGCTCGGGCTGTACCTGTTGCGCTTTGCGCCGGAGGTGGCGGCCTCGCGCGCGGTGGTGGTCAGCCTGCAACTGGCCTTTGCCCTGCTGCCGACACTGCTCCTACAGCGCACCACGCGTCCGGAACAGCTTATGCGCGGGCTTCGCGGCGTGTTGCCGGAGCGGCTGTCCTTCGTCCTTTTCACGTCCCTGCGCTTTGTGCCGCTGGTCATGCGCGAGACCAAGAGCATTTATCTGCATCAGGTCCTGCGCGGGGCGCGCATTACGCCAAAGCACCTCGCCAATCCTCTCAACTGGCGCGACCTTGTACGCTGTGTGATTGTGCCGCTCATCATCCGCATGATGGCCGTGGCGCGCGATATCGCCGTCTCCGCCGCCTCTCGCGGTATGGGCGGGGGCGTGTGAAAAGGCCGCCCGGAGGCGGCCTAGAGCTTATTTTTTGTTCTTGGTGTGCATGGTGGTCCAGTGCCCCGGCGCGGTGGCGACCACGGGCAGGACCGGGCCATGGCCCCAGAGTTGTGGGCGTATCCAGTCGTTGTGGTGCAGCATATGTTCCGGGGCGGGGACGGTGGCGTTGCGGTCCGTGGAGACCACGCGCACCCCGCGCGAGTGCAGCTTACTCACCGGGCACGGGTCGGGAAAGCCGCGAAGGTTGCCGAATTCAATAAACCGGCCACACCAGCCCGCCACGGTCAGGCCGATGGCGGCAGTGGCGCCGATGATGCCGTCGTTGGTGCCGCCAAGGCCCACAAGAAAGACGCCGGCGGCCGCGTCCATGGCGTCCTGCTGGGTGACCGGGGTCACGGTGCAGCGCTGGCCAAAGGGGACAAGGGCGGACAGGTCGTCCCGCTCGTCCGCAATGCACACGCCCGGGTCGCTGCCGTCGCTCATGTACTGGCGCACGTGGTCTACGGCGCGCTCCGTCATCAGTGCGCGGGTGTCGTCCACAGCATCGGCGGGCACGTCCACCACCACGCAGGCGGAGCTGTTTTGCGAGGTGTAGGGGATGCCCTCGGCCACAAGCTGCTGGTGGCGCAGCACGCCCCAGATGGAGCAGTGCTCCGGCAGAGTGGCGGCGTACATCCGGGCCAGACGCCCCGTGCCGATGGGCGCGCCTGCAATGTCCGTATCGTCGAAGCTGGCATAAATGCGCATAGATGGCTCCTTGTCGGTCTGGCGGCGGACGCCGGGCCGGGTGCGGTGTGAAAAACAGGTGGAATCTAAGCGATTTTTCGGCAAAAGTCATGGCGCGGGCGAAGCGGCGGCCGCCGGACCAGAATTCAAGGGAGAAACGCGCATGACTCGCGGTGACGGAACATTTTGGGGCGGGCTGGACCTGCGCGAAGGCATGCTGGCAGGGTTGTGCGCCGTGCTTATTGTGGTGTCCAAGCTGGCGTTTCGGATGCACCTGAAGATTCCGGGGCATTCCATGTTCTTTGTGATATTTTTTCTGCTGGTGGCGCGGGGGCTTATTGACCGCCGCTTCGTGGCCACGGCCACGGCGCTGCTGGCGGGGCTGCGGGCCATCGCCCTTGCCGCTGGCAAGGGCGGCCCGCTGATGCTGGTCAAGTTCGTGCTGCCCGGGCTGGTCATTGACTGCGCGGTGCTGCTGGTTGGCGACGTGACGCGCTCCGTGCTGTTGTGCGGTGGCGTTGGCGGGCTGGCCGCGATGTGCCGCTTTCCGGGCGTGCTGCTTGTGGATTGGTTGGTGGGGATGGAGCTGGATGTGGCGCTGCCGCATGTGGCGCTGAAGTCTTTGGCCGGCGCGGCCTTTGGCTGCGCCGGGGCGCTGTTTGTGCCGGGGCTGGTGCGGCGGGTGCGCCGCGCCGGCGTGGTACGCGGCGGTCCTGCCTCACCGGCGGATTGAATGGTTGCGCTAAAAATGAAGCGGCGCGCTCCGGAACCTCCGGGGCGCGCCGCTTTGTTGTGTGCGGTTAGGCGGGCTGTTTATTTGGTGAGGAGTGCATGAACAGTTGCATAAAGCGCGAGTTGGACATGCGTGAGACAACCTGCACCAGTATCGCCATAAACAGCAGGCAGAAAACGAGGCGGCCCCAGAAGATGCCTGAAATATGCGCCCCCACCATCGTCATGAGCAAGGTATCCTCGATAAGGGCGTGCGCCATGCCCATGAGGGTCAGGGAATAGAACACGTCGCGGTCCGAGACTTTGCCGGAGCGGCTTTCGTGGATGATGAGGCCGCTGCCGTAGGCCATGCCGAGGGTGAGGCCCACAACGGTCAGCGTGGCGGCGGAGGGACCAATGCCGATGCGCCGCAGGATGGGGCGCAGTACCCAGTTAATGGCGTGGGTGATGCGCAGCTTGTCCAGAACCTTCATCATGAACATCAGCCCCACCACCAGACAGTAGATGGAGAAGAGGTTGCGCGCCTGATCAATGGCCCATTCAAGATGTGTTTCCGGCGGCGCGCCGGGCGTCCAGAAGATTTGCGCCGTTTCCTGCAGGGTACCAGTGTTGGAATAGATGAGATGCAGCAGAAAACCGCACAGCAGCGCCGCCACAACGCGCAGCACCATCTGCCCGGTCAGGGACGGCCCGCATTTTTGGGCCACCTTGCACTCAATGGGCAGACCATGGGCGATGAGCAGCATGGTGCTGAGGGTGGTAATCTGCGCCACGGTCATGTGCACGTCCGCCGCGATGGAGACATACACAATAAGCGCGGAGTAGATATTGACCACAATGCCCGTGGCCCACACAAGGCCCATGCTGGCCGGCAGGCCCACCATCTCCATAATCGGGGACAGCGGAATGGCGAGGTAGCCTACAAGTTCAAGCTCCTGAAGAACCTTGACGGCGATGATGATGGGAACCATCACCTTGAACAGGTCAATGCTGGCGCGCGTGGCGTCGCGAAATGTTGCGCCTACGGAGCGCAGGAAGGGTGTCGTCGTCATGGCGTCCTGATGCGGTTAGCGGTGTGTGTGATGGGCACAGGGCTGGCACCCCTGCGAAAAGGCTAGCGCAGGTATACCAAGGCCGGTGGTGGTTGAAAACCCTACTTTAGGGGAAGGAAAAAGCTACGCGGTTATCGCGTCAAGGTGCCGCGCTATTTCCGGGCCGTGCGCAAGGCCGTCGCGCCAGTCGGCCGGGATGGCGTCCGGCGCGCCGCTGGCGCCAAGGATGGCCCCGGCCAGCATGCCGCGCGCGGCGCTGTCGCCGCCCGCCATTACGTTGGCGATCAGGGCCTCGCGCGGGTCATCGGCGTGGTGGAGCAGAATCTGCACCGTGGCGCGGAAGGCGCCTTCCACATTGCAGCTTTGTCCAAAGCGGGCCACAGCGGCCACAACATCCTGCGAGGCGTACTGGCGGGCTTCGTCGGTCCACGCGGCAATGGGCGCGCTGATGTAGTCAAACCCGGCGGCGTGGTCTACCGCGTCGGCAATGCTTGCTCCGCCAAGGGCGCAAAAAGCCGCGCGGGCGAAGAATTCCGCCGCGTCCAGCACCTGCGCGGAGTTGTGGGTGACCTTGGTCTGTAGCCGCGCGGCCTGCACGAGGCCTTCCTCGTCATCCGGGAAAAGCGGCAGCAGCACGGGCAGGCGCGAGGCGCCGGCAAGGTCCGTGGAGTTGGACCCCGACGTGTCCGGGCCTTCGCCAAAGTCGATGCGGGCGAGGGTGTTGCGCGTGGCGCCGTCCACATAGCCGTCGTAGTCCGCAAACAGCGCCTTCCAGCGCTCAAAGAAATCCAAAATGCTCAGCCCCTTCTCCGCCGCTACAGAGCGCAGCAGCACGAGGGCTTGGTCGCCGTAGTGCGTGAACTCCCCTGCCTTGCGGTTGGGATGAAAACGCGAAATAACGGGCGCGGCAAGGTTCTCCGGCCGTCCGACCTCTTTGGCGATGGCGGCGGTGTCGTACATCCAGTGGGCGGTGAGGGCCAGTGAATCTGCGGCGAACATGCCCCAAACGGCGTGTACGGCGCGCTGCGTGGCGGTGATGGACGACATGGGAACCCTCCGGCGTGTTGCAAGGACTGGCGGACAGAATGGACCGTCTTCTGCACTGGCAGTGTATGTGTTCGTCGATGCGAACGCAAGACAGAGCGAGGGAGGAGTGCTGGCGCGGACGATGCGGGGCGCAGACGCGCGCTGAAGGCGGCGCAGTGTCATGGAACACCGGAGTATTGCAGGTGGGCGCGGCGCGCCGCGATGCTGGTACGCAATAAAAGCGTTCTTGTATCGATTCAGCTTTTCCGTGTATCGTACATGGGCGTGGCGGACGCGCCATGCTGTGGGGGATGCGACATACTGCTGTCACAAGACGTGGGCACGCTACGGGCCGGATAGGACACTTCGGAAGACCGGAGAAAGTGAGAATGCTGTGGGACAGAGCGTGAAGGGGGAGCCAATGTGCCGAGTGCTGGTCGTGGAGGATGAAACCATTATCGCCATGGAATTGACGTACAAGCTGCGGGCCATGGGCATCACGGCTGTGGATGTGGCGGACTGCGCGGGCAGTGCGCTGAACTGCGTCCGGCAGCGGCCTGTGGATGTGGTGTTTATGGACGTCTACCTTGCTGGACGGCGCGACGGCATTGAGGCCGCGCAGGCCATTCGCGGCATTTGCCCGGTGCCCGTGGTCTTCGTGTCGGCCTCGTCGGATACGGTAACGGCGCAGCGCGCCAGCGAGGTCGGCGGGGTTGCCTTTTTGACCAAACCCGTGGAGGACGCGGACCTGCGCGAAGTGCTCAACCGCTTCTGCGCCGGCGCGTGTGCTTCGGCCTGAACGGCGCGGCGGAAGAGAGGGGGGCGCGCCGCCAGCGACGTGCGGCACGGGCGCGGCTTTGAATGTGTTGATACAGCGCGGCAGTGCGCCGCGTGGCTAGTCCGCGCGGGAGATGTGCCCGTGCCGGACAAGGGCGGAGATGAACGCCTTTTTGAAGGTGTCCGGGGTGAAGGGCTTGGTCACATAGGCGGAGACGCCAAACTTGCGCGCCTGCGCAAGGAATTCCGCGCCGCCCTTGGCAGTGACCATAATGAACGGGATGTTGCGGGTCCGGTTCATCCCGCGCAGATTGCGCAGAATGTCTATGCCCTTGATCTTGGGCAAATCCCAGCAACAGACAATGCAGTCCACGTGCGAGGCCTTGAGCTGGTCTATAACCTCAAGGCCCGTGTCCGCGGTCACAACGTTTGGGTAGCCGTCGTCCTGCAGGATGCGGCGGATGTATTTTTGCATCAGCTCGGACCTGTCGGCCACAAGGATGCGTATATTCTTCTTGTGCAGCATGGCGGAAACCGTCTTTTCTTGTGACGTCCGGAGGCCGACCCGTCACAGCGGTGCGCCCTTCCGGCAGTGCGTGCATGCACGATTTGCCCCGCGTGGTCAACGCAGAAAGAGTGGTCCCGGCATTGACTCGGGGCGATTGGTCTGTAACGTGTCAGGAATATTATCGCATTGAATGCCCTTTGTGGGAAGTGGAGGAAATTTCGTGGAGATACAGGACGTTGCCCGCATGGAAATCAGCGCCGCACGGCGGCGCGCCCTTGCATCCGTTGCGCTGAACCTCGCTCTTGCCGTGGTCAAGGGCGTGGCGGGTGTGGCGTCCGGCAGTGCCGCCCTCATGGGCGACGCGCTGCATTCGGCCACGGATGTTTTGGCCTCCGCCGCCGCGTGGGTCGGGCTGTGGCTGGCGGGCAGGCGGCATCCGTCCTTCCCCTATGGGCTGTACAAGGCCGAAACCGTGGCGACCCTTGTTATTAGCATCGCCGTTATTCTTGCCGCCTATGAGATTGGGCGCTGGGTGATTTTCGGGACGCCGGGCGTGCCTGATGTGCAGGTGGCCCTGCCAGTTGCGGTGGGGTCCTTTGTGGTGGCGCTGGCCTTTGGTCTGTACCAGCTTGGGCAGGGCAAACGTCTTGGTTCCACAGCGCTGGTGGCGGCTGCCCGGGACTATCTGGCGGACAGTCTGTCCACCCTTGTGGTTGTGGGTAGCCTTGTGGGGCAGGCCTATGGCCTGCATCTGGAGCGCTACGCCGCCGGGGCGGTGTCCCTGTTTGTTTTTTGGGCTGGCGGCTCGCTCCTCTTTCGCACTCTCAAGGACCTGATGGACGCGGGCATGGACCCGTCCGTGCGCCGCGAGGTGGTGGACTTTGTGGAACGCCATCCGCAAGTGCGTTATGTTGAACGGTGTATCGGCAGGACCGCTGGCGGGCGCTTTATCATCAATTTGGATGTGGTGCTGCGCACGGCGTCGCACACTGTGGCGGACCGCGTGGCCGACCGGCTGGAGGAAGACCTGTACCGGCAATTTCCGCGCGTGGTCATGGCGCACATCCGTACCCACCATGACCATGGCAGCACCTTCCGCCGTATGACGCCCATGCCCGGTCCGGACCCGGAGGCGCCGGTGCACTTTGCTTCGGCCCCGTCCTTTTGCATTGAGGTGGTCGACGCGGAAACCGGCGAGGTGCAGGAGTCCGAAGTGGTGGAGAACCCCCACGCCGGTGCGGAGCGCGGCAAGGGGCTGCTGGTTGGGCGCTGGCTGTTGTCGTTTCGGCCCGACGAGGTTGTGGTGGCGCACGGCGCGGGGCGCACGGCCGCCTTTGTGCTGCGCGAGGCGGGCGTCCGGCTGGTGGACGCCAATGGCAGTGTGTGCGAGGCCGACCCCGAGGCGGAAGGCGCCCCGGAGGACACCGCAGGTGCTTGACAGAATTTGGACCGGGATTACAACACGTTCTTCCGTTGAATGATGATGGAGCGGTGCGTCCGCTCTTTTTTTCGCCGGAGGCGAACTGTGAACGATACTGTGATTGCAATGCAAGGCGTCAGCTTTGCCTATGACGGGGGCGGCCGTATTCTCGACGGCGTGGACCTTTCGGTCCAGCGTGGGGACTATTTGGCGGTGCTTGGTCCCAATGGCGGGGGCAAGAGCACGCTCCTGAAACTGCTGCTTGGCGCGTTGACGCCGGTCAGCGGCACCGTGCGCGTGCTGGGCGAAAGGCCGGGGCGCGTGGTTTCGCGCATTGGCTATATGCCGCAGCTGAATGAGGCCGCGCGCGACTTTCCCATCAATGTGGAGCGGGTGGCGCTCATGGGCCTTATCGGCCAGACCGGACGCGGGTGGTTCTTCTCGCGCGAGGAAAAGCGCCGCGCGCATGAGGCGCTGGACCGTGTGGGCATGCTGGAATACCGCACCCGGCGCATAGACCGCCTCTCCGGTGGCCAGCGCCAGCGCGTGTACATCGCCCGCGCCCTTGTGTCCGACCCGGAACTGCTCCTGCTTGATGAACCTACAGCCAGCGTGGACGCCGCGGGCCGCTCCGGCCTGCTGGAGCTGTTGTCGGAGCTGAATGCGGATATGACCATCGTCCATGTGAGCCACGACCTTAGCATCGTAGCCGCAGGGGCGCATACCGTGGCCTGCGTGAACCGCACCCTGCATTTCCATGACCGGCCCGAGATTACGCGCGACATGCTCATGATGATGTATGGCAGTGAACCCGAGGGCTCGTGCCCGGTGGAGGTCTTTGCCCATGGGGACGTGCCGCACCGCGTTGTTGCGCCCTGCGAACACAGCGAGAACTGGGGCGTCACCGTGCCCGGCTCCGCCACAAAGGATGCCGGAGGCCGTGGATGATAGAAGCGCTGCAGTTTGAATTTATGCAAAACGCCCTGATGGCGGCCATGCTGGCCAGCATCGCCTGCGGGGTTATTGGCTCGCT
>NZ_JBUDSW010000150.1:0-9044 GCF_054921475.1 Desulfobaculum sp.
CACGCATACGCGGCAATTCGGCTTCCAAAATGCCCGGAATGCCCATCACGCCGGCCACGGCGCGTTCCTCCACCTCGGCGGAGAGGGTGCCCTTCTGGCGGCCCCAATGCAGGGCCAACAGCAACAGCAGCGTCATCTGACTGCACAGCGCCTTGGTGGACGCCACGCTGATTTCCGGACCGGCCTGCGTGTAGATGACGTGGTCCGCCTCGCGGGAGACCGAAGAGCCGACCACATTGCACAGCCCGATGACCGTTGCGCCCATCTCCTTGGCGCGGCGCATGCCCGCAAGGGTATCGGCGGTTTCGCCGGACTGGCTGATGGCCAGCACCACGTCGTCCTCGTCAAGGAGCAAGTCGCGGTAGCGGAACTCCGAGGCGATTTCCACGCGCACCGGAATGCGCGCCCACGACTCGATAAGATTCATGCCCCACAGCCCCGCGTGGTAGGACGTGCCGCAGGCCAGAATATGCAGACGCTTGGGCGGCGTGGTGCCCTCCAGTTCGGACAGGGTCACGGCCTTGGACGCCGCGTCCACGCGCCCGGTCAGGCAATCCGCCACCACCTTGGGCTGCTCGGAGATTTCCTTGAGCATAAAGTGCTTGTAGCCGCCCTTCTGGGCCGCCTGCACATCCCACGTGATGGTGTGCACCTCTTTTTCAATGGGGGCGAGGGTGCGTGCGTCGCAGACCTCCCAGCTGGAGGGCGTCAGGGTGACCATCTCGCCGTCCTCAAGGAAGACCACTTCCCGCGTGTAGGGCAAAAAGGCCGGGATGTCCGACGCAACAAAGTTTTCGCCAATGCCCTTGCCAAAGACCAGCGGGCTGGCCTGGCGCGCGGCATAGATGGTGCCCGGCTCGTGGATGCTCATCAGCGCAATGGCGTAGGCACCTTCCACGCGCTCCAGCGCCCAGCTCAGGGCCTTCTGGAGCGTCTCCGTGTGCTTTCGCCCCTCGGCGATAAGGTTCACCAGCACTTCGGTGTCCGTCTCCGAGGCAAAGGTATAGCCCCGCTCGGACAGCCACTGGCGCTGCTCCTGATAGTTCTCAATGATGCCGTTATGGATGAGGGCGAGCTCGCCGGAGTTATCCCGGTGGGGGTGGGCGTTGCGTTCCACAGGCACGCCATGGGTGGCCCAGCGGGTATGCCCAATGCCCGAGGTCGCCATATGATGGCTGCACCCGGCAACTTTGGTCTCCAGGGCGGAGAGCTTGCCCTCGGCGCGCAGGAGCGTCAGTTCGTTATTTTCAATATACGCCACACCGGCGGAGTCGTACCCCCGGTATTCAAGGCGGCGGAGTCCTTCCACAAGCACGGGCACAGCAGGTCTGTGACCGGAATATCCGATGATTCCACACATATTCGCGATTCCGTTGTTGGCGTCCGAAGGAAGCGCCGGACCATACGGTCCGGCGCGCTCGTTTCTGTCGAATCGCTCCCGGCGTGGCGGCTGAGGCGCTCACCTTGGCCCAGAATGCGGGCCAATCCGCCAGAAGCTGCCGCAGGGCCTTGCCCCTGTGGCTTCGGGCGTTCTTTTGCTGGGACGAAAGCTCGGCGGAGTGCTTGCCGCTGTCCGCATCCACGAAAAGCGGGTCGTACCCGAATCCGTTGGTGCCGCGCGGCCCTTCGCCGATGTGCCCTTCCCACGCGCCGGATGCGGCAAGCTCTTCGCCGCCCGGGGCATAGGCCAGCATAACGCACCGAAACCGCGCGGTGCGGCGCTCGGTGGGTACGCCGGACAGGGCGTCCAGCAGTTTGGCATTATTCTTTTCGTCCGTGGCGTCCTCGCCGCTGTAGCGGGCGGAATAGACTCCCGGGGCGCCATCAAGGGCGTCCACCTCAAGGCCGGAGTCGTCTGCCACGGCAACAAGCCCGGTGGCCTCGGCCACGGTCTTGGCTTTTATGCGGGCGTTTTCCTCAAAGGTTACGCCCGTCTCTTCGATTTCACCTATTTCCGGGAAATCGTCCAATCCTTTCACTTCAAGCTGAAAGCCCTCAAGCATCTGCGACAGCTCAGCAATTTTTCCTGTGTTGCGGGTAGCCAATACAACAGCGCTCAAGACGCCCTCCTTCTGAACTTCCGGTGTCTTTTGGGGTTGGGCCCGCCACCTGCGGCGGGACTTCCCTCCCTTACTCCGGCAGTGGCTCCTCGTCCAGCAGCGGGTCCTCCACGGCGGCCACAGGCACAAGGCGCATGGTAATGCTGGTGCCTGAGCCGGGCGTACTCTCAAGCAAAAGCTTGCCGCCAAGGTCGTCCACAATCTTGCGCGTCATGGCCAGCCCAAGGCCGGAGCCTTTGTCCTTGGTGCTAAAAAACGGATTAAAGACCTTGTTCTGCATCTCCACCGGGATGCCGGGACCATTGTCCCGTACTATCAGCTCCACCCAGCGTCCGGACATGCGCGTCACCACAGACACCCACCCACTCTCGTGCATGGATTCCATGGAATTTTTCAGCATATTGATGAGGCACTGCTTAATAAGCTCCGGCGTGCCCTGCGCGTTGGCGATGCCGGAGTCCAGCTCCGTCTGCAACGTGATGCCGTGCTGTTCATAGCCATGGCGCATCAGATTCACCGCGTCGGTGACCACCTCGTTGACGTCCACCACGGCGCTGGCGCCGTCCGTCGGGCGCGCAAAATTCAGCATGCTCTTGAGGATTTCCTCAAGCCGCCGCGACTCCTTGAGGATAATGTTCACCTTCTCGCGCTCGCGCTCCGATAAATTGGTGGAACGCAGCAGGGAATTGGCAAACCCGCCGATGGCAAAGAGCGGATTGCGGATTTCATGCGCCGCGTAGGTGGACAGCTCGCCAAGGGCGGCCATCTTCTGGGCCTGCAGCAACTGCTGCTCCGTATGCGTGCGGTCCGTAATGTCGCGGCGCACCTCCACCACGTGGGTCAGTTCGCCATCGCGCGACAGCACGGGATAGGTATACACGCGGTAGTAGAGCACCCGGCCCGTCTCATCCACGCGGGTGTGCACGGCCTCGGCCTTCTGCCCCGTCCGCAGGGTCTCCTGAAACGGGCACAAATCCTCCCCGCGCTGGCAAAACCCCGCGGCCTCAATCTCCCGGCAATGGCGGCCAATAAAGTCGGCCTTGGCCAAACCATGGCGCTCGAAGACGTTGCGGTTCATATCCTGCACACGGCCGCTGGGGTCCAGCAGCAGGATGTCCTCTTCCATTTCGTTTATTATGGTATTGAGAAGTTCGCGCGAGTGGGAGCGCCGCACGCCACTGCCGCCGGGCGGCGGCATGCCTGTGACAATCTCGATGAGCAGCGACGCCGTGGGCATGGCGATGACGGGCACCTCCATGGGCACCCCGGGCAGGGTGTCGTCCACGGCTTCATCATCGGTGCGCAGGTCAAAGACAAGGTTCACATCGCCATGCGTGCGGAACATGGCCGTGGCATCCGGGAAAACATCCAGCCCCAGCGCATTCAGGCGCGCGGCCTCCGGCCCGGCAAGCCCGGGGGCAATCACGGCGGCAAACAGGGACCGCCCGGCCCGTCCGCCCTTGCCGCTGCGTTCCAGCGCATCAATAAGGAAGGAGAACGGCGCACCCGTTCCCACAATGGCGACTTTGTAATCCTCCCCCCCGCTCGGGCGAAAATTGGGATGCATAGGGCCTCCGGCGTCGATTCCACAGGATTCCGGGCATGTTGCTCGCTCCACAGTGCACGCTCTGACTCATTTCTGGTTGTACGCGGCTTGTAAGGCAACTTCAAGTAGGGTACGACGCTGCTAGCGGAAACGCACGGCACCGCCGCGCCAGACCGCACCCCATCCAAGAAGGACGTTAATGAACCCCGTACGCATCTATTCCATAAGCCTCGGCTGCCCCAAAAACCGTGTGGACACCGAGCGCATGCTTGCCAGCTTCGACCCAGCCTTTGTGCCCGCGGAGTCCCCGCGCGGGGCCGACGTGGTGCTCATCAATACCTGCGGTTTCATTGCTCCGGCAGTGAAGGAATCCGTCGAGACCATCCTCGAACTGGCCGGCGACATCGCGGACATGGACCCGCGTCCCGTGCTTGCCGTGGCGGGCTGCCTTGTCAGCCGCTACCACGACGAGCTCATCCCGGAAATTCCCGAGGTGGACCTGTGGCTCAAGACGCTGGAGACCGACCACTGGCCCGAAGCCATCGCCAAGGCCCTTGGCCGCCCGGTCTATGAGCCCGCGCCCTACGAGCGCGCGCTGTCCACAGGGCCGTCCTTTGCCTATATGAAGGTGAGCGAGGGCTGCAACCACGCCTGCTCGTTCTGCACCATCCCCAGCCTGCGCGGCCGCCTTGCCAGCCGTCCGTTGGATGTTTTGGAACGCGAGGCGCGCGAGCTTGTCGCCGCAGGCGTTCCCGAACTCGTCCTTGTGGCGCAGGACCTGACGGCCTACGGCATGGACCTTGGGCACAAGGATGGGCTTATCCCCCTGCTGGAGCGTCTGCTTCCCATCGACGGCCTCAAGTGGCTGCGTCCCATGTATCTGTACCCCGGCGGCCTCACGGACCGCCTCCTGTCGTTTATGAAGGACGCGGGACGTCCGCTGCTGCCCTATTTTGATATTCCGCTTCAGCACTCGCATCAGGACATTTTGCAAAGCATGGGGCGCCCTTTCGCGCGTGATCCGCGCATTGTTTTGGAGCGCGTTCGCAAGTATTTCCCCTCTGCGGCCTTGCGTACATCCATCATTGTAGGGTACCCCGGCGAAACGGATGCGCACTTTGCGGCGCTTGTGGACTTAGTCCGCGAGGCCAAATTCACGCATCTTGGCGTGTTTGGCTTCTGCGACGAAGAAGGAACCCGCGCCCACGACCTGCCCGGCAAAGTTCCGGCGGACGTTATTGAAGCGCGGCGCAATGAACTCATGGCCGTGCAGCAGGACATCAGCGCAGAGCTTCTTGCCAGCCACGAAGGGCTGGACATGGACGTGCTGGTGGACCGCCCCCACCCCGAGTGGGAAGGACTGTATGAGGGCCGCGTGTGGTTCCAAGCGCCCGAAGTGGACGGCATCACGTATATTTCAGGGCCGGACGTCGCCTCCGGGCGGCTCATCCGTGCCAGCATTGAGGAGGCGCAGGACTACGACCTCGTAGCCCTCGCCTAGAATGAAGGATACACATTTCACCATCCGGACTGCATCAGGCGCCCCTGCGCCCCTCAGACCAATCGAACACCGCACCAGACGGCGGCGCGACCTCGCGCATGCCGTTTCTGGTGCGTTTTTGTTATGCCGGGGGAAATTTTTTCTCGCGGCCTGCGTCTCGCCCCGCCCCAAACATGGCCCAACGTGCACCAGCCCGGGAAGACTGCATATCAACGCCCGCATCTCGCCGCCAAAAGCGGAAATGGGCAACGGTATACAGTGCCACGGACTCACCAAGGGCAATGCATTTCACCAAAATGCACTTCCATGTTATGGACGCGGCGCGACCAATCAACTATACACTCAAGACTGCCCAGTAATCAGACCAGCCCGGCATGCATCGCACCGGGCCTCCCGCACCTTTCCCGCACGAGCGGAGAAAATATTTGGCTTGCATGCGGGGCACGGGTCTGATACGTAGCGCGGATTATTGTTGTTGGAGGTAACACATGGTAGCAACGACCGAAGAAATGGAAAACATCCTGTCTGCCGACGAAGTCAGCTTTGAGGATGCTCTGGAACAGTACCTTCCCATCGCCGATTGCGGCGATCTTGGGGAGGGCAGCATCGTCCCCGGCGAAGTTGTCAAGGTTGACGAGGACAACGTCCTCGTGGACGTCAACTTCAAGTCCGAAGGACAAATCCCCACTTCCGAGTTCCTGGATGCTGACGGTACCGTCACCGTCTCCGTGGGCGAAAAGGTGGATGTCTACGTCGTTCGTAAGAACGAGTCCGAAGGCACCATCATCCTCTCCCGTGAGAAGGCCAAGCGCATGCAGCTCTTCGATACCATCGAAGAGATTCAGGAGAAGAACGACACCATCAAGGGCCGCATTATCCGCCGCATCAAGGGTGGTTACACTGTGGACCTGGGTGGCATCGAGGCCTTCTTGCCCGGCTCCCACGTTGACCTGCGTCCCGTCCCCGACATGGACGCCCTGGTGGATCAGGAATTCGATTTCCGCATTCTGAAGATCAACCGCCGCCGCTCGAACGTCATCGTGTCCCGCCGCGTGCTCCTCGAAGAAGAGCGCGAAACCAAGCGCCAGGAACTCCTCGGCACTCTGGAAGAAGGACAGGTGCTCAAGGGCAAGGTCAAGAACATCACCGAATACGGCGTGTTCGTCGACCTCGGCGGCCTCGACGGTCTGCTGCATATCACCGATATGTCCTGGCGCCGCATCAAGCACCCCAAGGAAATGGTCTCCCTGGGCGACGAGCTTGAGCTGAAGGTCCTGAATTTCGACAAGGACAACCAGAAGGTTTCCCTGGGTATGAAGCAGCTCGTGCCCGACCCGTGGGAAAGCATCGAAACCAAGTACCCCGAAGGCGAACGCTTCAATGGCCGCATCACCAACCTGGTGGACTACGGCGCATTCGTCGAGCTGGAAGAAGGCGTGGAAGGCCTGGTGCACATCTCCGAGATGTCCTGGACCCGCAAGCTCCGTCATCCCTCCCAGATGGTCCACACCGGCGACGAAGTCGACGTGGTCATCCTGGGTGTCGACCCCGACAAGAAGCGCATCTCCCTGGGTATGAAGCAGGTCAATCCCAATCCTTGGGATCTCGTTGCCGAAAAGTACCCCGAAGGAACCATCCTTGAGGGCACCATCAAGAACATCACCGAATTCGGTATGTTCATCGGCATCGAAGACGGCATCGACGGCCTCATTCACGTGTCCGACATCTCTTGGACCAAGAAGATCCGTCACCCCAATGAGCTGTACAAGGTGGGCGACACCGTTCAGGCCAAGGTTCTCACCGTCGACAAGGACGCTGAGAAGTTCACCCTCGGTGTGAAGCAGCTCGCTGAAGATCCGTGGCTCATGGTTCCGGATCGCTACCCCGAAGGCACCATCATCGAAGGCACTGTGACCAACATCACCGACTTCGGTCTCTTTGTAGAGGTCGAGGAAGGCATCGAAGGTCTGGTCCACGTCTCCGAGATCAGCCGCAAGAAGGTGAAGTCTCCCTCTGAAATGTTCAAGGAAGGCGTCGCCATTCAGGCCAAGGTCATCCACGTCTCCGCAGACGAACGCCGCCTCGGCCTGTCCATCAAGCAGCTCAAGACCGAAGAGGATCGGAAGAGTGCTCCTAAGGAGTTCCGTTCCAACTCCGGCGAAACCGCAGGCACCAACCTGGGCGACCTGCTGAGGGCTGAATTCGAGGATGCAGACAAGAAGTAACTTCTCTCAGAAGCATCCCTTCATCTTCGGCTTCACGCTGATAGTGGCGGCCGTGATCCTCTTTGCGGGGGTCACGGCCGCTTTTCGCATGTGGCTGGGTGACGGGAGACGCGCCGCAACCGACGAAAGCCTCGGCCTCGTCCGCATTGACGGCATGATTACGGACGCGGAGCGGACCAATACATGGATCCGCACCCTGCGCGAAGACGACAACATCAAAGGCGTCCTTCTGCGCATCAACTCACCCGGCGGCGCTGTCGCCCCCTCGCAGGAAATCTCCCGGGCCGTCGGCCGTCTGGCCACATACAAACCCGTGGTGGTCTCCATGAGCTCGGTCGCGGCCTCCGGCGGATACTACGCCGCCGCACCCGCCGACATCATCGTCGCCAACCCCTCCACCCTCACCGGGTCCATCGGCGTCATCATGCAACTCTCCAACGTGCAGGACCTGATGGAAAAAATAGGGGTCAAACGCCAAAGCCTCGCCAGTGGCAAACTCAAAGGCGCAGGCTCCCCCTTCAAGCCCATGACCAAAGCCGAACGCGACTACCTCATGGCTATCGTCAACGACATGCACCAGCAGTTCGTTGCCGCCGTCGCCGAAGGCCGGAATATGGACATCAAAGACGTGCAGGCCATCGCCGACGGACGCGCCCTCACAGGCCGCCAAGCCCTCCAGCTTGGCCTTGTGGACAAACTCGGCGGCATGGAAGACGCCGTGGATGAACTCAAATCCATCTGCGGCATCACCGAACCCGTCGCCCTCGTCGAGCAGCCAAAGGAGAAGACCTCCTACCTGCGCGAAATTCTCAGCAACATCAATATCACGATCTCAAGCGACGCCGTCGAACCCGGCCTCGTTATCCGCTAGTTGGCCGCGCCCTGCGCCCAGCGTGGTGCAGGGCACGCGCCGCCCCCGCCAAACCAGCGCCCCCAAACCTGCACCCCTAGACCAGCCTCCCCCGCCCCTGCTATCATCGCCTCCACAGCGCCCTCTCGCGCCCTGTCCGCCACGAAACGCCACCGGAGGCACCCACATGTCAGACACATTCCAATTCAGCCTCACAGACGATGAAAAGCGCGCCCTCAAGGACCTTGTGCGCAAAACCATCGCCAGCCACCTCAGCGGCGCCGACTTCGCTCCCGGCGACGCGCCGACACATCGCCTTACCGAACACCTCGGCGCATTCGTCACCCTCACCATTGATAGCCAGCTGCGCGGCTGCATCGGCCACGTCATCGGCGACAAGCCCCTGTGGGACACCATTCACGCCATGGCCCTGCAAGCCGCTTTTAACGACCCGCGCTTTCCCCCGCTCACCAACGAAGAATTCGACACCGTCTCCATAGAAATCTCCATCCTCAGCCCCCTCACCCTCTGCCCGGACCCAGAACGCATCCGCGTCGGCACACACGGCCTGCTCATCCAGCACGCCGGACGCTCCGGCCTGCTCCTCCCTCAAGTGCCCGTCGAATGGGGATGGGACCGCCAGACCTTCCTCCAACACACCTGCAACAAAGCCGGACTGCCTCCAGACGCATGGACCAAACAAGACGCCAATATCTTCTGGTTCCAAGCCGAAGTCTTTTGAGGTCTCAAGGGGTGGTGATGCCACCCTTTTTTGGTCTCCGGCGGCTTTTGCTCTTAGCTCGTTCGGCCTGAAAGGACGAAGGGGCAAAGAAATAAAGAGAGCCTCCGGCGGCTCAAGGGT
>NZ_JBUDSW010000151.1:0-8960 GCF_054921475.1 Desulfobaculum sp.
CATTGAACTGCACCCGGAAAACCGCGACCTCGTCCTGACCCTTGCCACCACCTACTTTGCCGAAAAGCGCTTCGACGCGGCGGCGGTGACCATTGAGGACTACCTCACCCATCACCCCGACGACTGGGGCGCGCAGAAAGAGCTGGCCGTCGTACTTATCGAGTCCAAGCACTTTGCCCGCGCCCTTGACGTCTTAAAGCGCGTGCCCGACGACTCCCGCGACGCCTCCATGCTCTACTACAGCGCCAAAGCCAGCGCCGGCCTTGGCCTGAACCGTCAGGCCATCGGCAAGCTGTACCGCGCCGTGGAGCTGAAGCCCGAATTCGTGGAAGCATGGGCCGAAATGGCCTACCTCTTCGAGGTGGAGCGTGACTACGTCGCCGCCGAGGAGACCTACAACCGCATTCTGGAGCTTGGTGAAACCAGCGGCGAAGTGTGGTTGCGCCTTATTGACCTCAACCTCAAGATGAACAACCCGGACAAAGCCCTCAACCTGTTCAAGCAGGGCCCGGAGGACACCCAGTTCGCGCTGGAAGCCGCCACCATGTTCCTTGAGGAAAAGTTCTTCGACCAGGCCCACGCCATACTGGACCCGCTGCCTCTGGACGAGTCCGAGGCCGCGTCCCGCGTGTGGTTCTACAAGGCCCTGCTCGCCTATGATGGGGACCAAAACCCCGGCAAGGCGCTCAGCTTCCTCGAACGCATCCCGCGCGAGGACGTCCACCACGACAAGGCCATACGCTTCCGCGTGCAGCTGCTGGTGGACATCGGCAAGAGCGACGCCGCCCTCTCCCTTGTGGAGCACGAAAAAGAGCAGAACCCGGATATCAAGGACTACTGGCTCCTTGAAGCCAGCATCCACGAGACCCTTGGCCACAACGACGAAGCCCGCAAGGTGCTGGAAGGCGCGCTGAGCCATTGGCCCAAGGATACCGGCCTGCTCTACACCCTTGGCATTGTTCAGGACAAGCAGGGGCTGCGGCAGGAAGGCATCGCCACCATGGAGCGCATCATCTCCATCAATCCGGAGCATGCGGACGCCCTCAACTATGTGGGCTACGCCCTTGCCGAGGACGGCGAAGACTTTGACCGCGCCGCCATCCTCATCAACCGCGCTCTGGAGCTGAAGCCCGAAAGCGGCTACATCATCGACTCGCTGGCGTGGCTGTATTACCTGCAGGGCGACTATGCCAAGGCATGGGAGCACATCGTCCGCGCCGTGGAGCGCGTTGCCGACGACCCCACCATATGGGAGCACTACGGCGACATCGCCCGCGCGGCTGGCAAAATGGCCAAGGCCCGCGAGGGCTACCGCAACAGTCTTGAACTCAATCCCGGCAATCCTGCCGTTCAGGAGAAGCTGGACGCCTTATGATTCCAACCGTCAACGGCCCGCGGCACATGCCGCGGGCCGCTCTCGTCATGCTGGCTGCCATTGTGGCCGCCATGCTCGTTTCCGGTTGTGCGAAGCCCCGCCCGGCCGCCGTGCCTGTTGTGGACGCTCCGGCCCTGTGGGCTACCTTTCAGGAGCGCTCCCTTGCGCGGCAAGCGGAGAGCATCCGCGCCGCGGCCAGCCTGCAACTGGAAGGCCGCCGCACCGGACGCGTCCGCATTGAACTGTGGGGGCAGCCGGGTGGCGCACTGCGTATGGACGTCAGCGCGGGGTTTGGCTCCATTGTGGCCAGCCTGCGGCAGGACCCCGACACCCTTGTCGGCTACATACCCGACCAGCGCACCGCCTATGTCCACCATGGTAGTGACGGCACCGCCGCCGCCCTTGGCGTTCCTGTGCCATTTGGCCTTGCGGAGCTCTCGCAACTGCTCAGCGGCCAATACGCAAAACTTGTCGCCAAATCGTACGATTCCGTTGAAATACAACCGGATGGCGGGCTTTGTTACCACTTTACAGGGGGCAAAGTGTCAAGCATAACCCTTGACGCAATGGCCCAACCTGTGGAACTGACCGGGCGGCACAAAAACAAAAACTGGACCCTTCGCCTTGAGCGGTATACAGACGAAGCGGACGCGGCACCCCGCGCCCGTCGTCTGGACTTACGCATTCAGCCCGGCGACCGGGCGGTTCTCAGGGTGAAGCACGTGGATACGTCCACACATGTTTGGCCCCGGGGCGCACTGGAACTTCCTCTGCCCCCCGGAACGGTGATGCGTCCTCTGGACTCGCTTGCACCGCTTGAACTCTGACATTTCTCAAGGAACTGAATGATGCCCGACGTCAAGATGGACAGAACGGATATTCGGCAGAAGAGCGACAGCGTGACGGACAACCTGATCACCGGCCTCAAGGTCCTTATGGGCGAACTCAAGTGGCTCGTCCTCAAAGGCCTGCGCGCCATTGAAATCCGCCAACTGGAAAAGCGGCTCGCCAAAGAGTACGCAGCCATAGGCAAACAGGTTCACGAAACCATCATCCCCGGCGAAGACGGCCGCACGTCCACGGGCAGCATCCCTGCCGCGGACTCCGCGATTCACCTCTCGCTCAAGCAGATCGAGTTTCTTCAGGAAGAGATTGACTTCCTTCGCGACCAGTGCACCCGCGCCCGCGAGGACGACCTGAAGACCCGTGCCAAGGACCTCGGTCTGGAATCCGGCAAATAGCCGGCCGTCTGCCACGAACCATCAAAACTCACATCACGAAAAGGGTGGCATCATGTCACAGAAAGCGGTCGCCATCGGCTCTGACCATGCAGGCTTCTCCCTTAAGGAGACCTTGAAAAAGCATCTGGAAGAGCGCGGCATCACCGTCCACGACGTTGGCCCGTTCGACACCTGCAGCGTCGACTACCCCGTCTACGCCAAGCAGCTTTCCCAGTACGTTCTGGAAAACGAATGCCTCGGCGTGCTCGTTTGCGGCACCGGCATTGGCATGTCCATGACGGCCAACAAGGTTTCCGGCATCCGCGCTGCGGTCTGCGCCAACTCCTACCAGGCCCTCATGACCCGCCTGCACAACGACGCCAACGTCCTGTGCCTTGGCGAGCGCGTCACCGGCCCCGGCGCGGCGCAGCAGATTCTCGACATCTTCATCGACACCGAGTTCGAAGGCGGACGCCACCAGCGCCGCATCGACCTCATTGAAAAGAGCTAATCGCAAGATTCTCCGGCTTATCCGGATACAAACCCAAACGCCTCCCCGGCGGAAAGGAAAATAGACCATGAAGACCGAGGTGATTCCCGCTCTGGATGCCAAGGCCGTGAACGTCCTCAAGGCTTTGGTCATGGACGCCACCCGCAAAGCCAATTCCGGTCATCCCGGCGGCCCCATGTCCTCCGCGGATATGGCCTACATTCTGTTCAAGGATTTTCTCCGCTTCGACCCCACCAACCCCGACTGGTTCAACCGCGACAGGTTCATCCTGTCCGCCGGTCACGAGTCCTCCCTGCTGTACGGACTGCTGCACTTCTGTGACTACCTCGACATCGAGGACCTGAAGGCCTTCCGTCAGTTTGGCAGCAAAACCCCCGGCCACCCCGAGATTGAAATCCCCGGCGTGGAAGTGACCACCGGTCCGCTGGGTCAGGGTTTTGCCATGGGTGTTGGTGAAGCTGTCGCCGAAGCCATGCTCCGCGCCAAAACCGGCAAGGACGCCGTGGACCACCACACCTACGTGCTGGCCTCCGACGGCGACCTGCAGGAGCCCGTCGCCCTCGGCGCCGCCTCTCTG
Organism: Desulfobaculum sp.; assembly: GCF_054921475.1. NCBI lineage: Bacteria > Pseudomonadati > Thermodesulfobacteriota > Desulfovibrionia > Desulfovibrionales > Desulfovibrionaceae > Desulfobaculum > Desulfobaculum sp. Next base: position 3,684 of record NZ_JBUDSW010000151.1, read on the forward strand.
GCCGGCCTGTGGGGGATTGGCAAGCTGGTTGTGCTGTACGACAAAAACGACGTCCAGCTGGCCGGCCCCACCGACCGCTGCGACTGCATCGACTACAAGGCCGTGTTTGAAGGCATGTGCTGGAACGTCATCGACATTGACGGCCACGACCACACCGCCATCCGCAAGGCCATCAGCGACGCCCAGCTCAGCTCGCGCCCCACGCTCATCATCGGCCACACCGTCATGGCCAAGGGCACTGCCACCCGCGAAGGCGACCACGAAACCCACGGCGCGCCGCTGCCGCCCGAGGAAATCGCCGCCACCAAGGAAAAGTGGGGGCTTGATCCCAAGGCCGACTTCCAGGTGCCCGAAGAAGTGCTCACCCACTTCCAGTCCAACTTCGGCTTCTACGAGGCCGAGGCCAAGAAGTGGAGCCGCAAGATTGTCGAACGCCGCGAAAACGACGCCGACTTCGACGCCCTGTGGGCCAGCGTGACCGCCGAACGCACCGACCTGAAGCTGAACCTGCCCGAGTTCGAGGCCGGCTCCTCCGTTGCCACGCGCAAGGCTTGGGGCGCATGCCTGAATGAAATCATGCACCAGCTGCCCCTGCTGGCTGGCGGCTCCGCCGACCTCGATCCCTCCAACCAGACTGCCAAGTTCCGCGACACCGTGGGCGTGTTCTGCGCCGACGACCACAGCAAACGGAACCTTTCTTTCGGCGTACGCGAATTCCCCATGGGCGCCATCCTCAACGGTATGGCTGCACACGGCGGCGTGATTCCCTTTGGCGCCACGTTCCTCGTCTTCTCCGACTACGAACGCAACGCCCTGCGCATGTCCGCCCTGCAGAAGCTGCCCGTCCTGCACGTCTTCACGCACGACTCCTTCTACGTTGGCGAAGATGGCCCGACCCACCAGCCGGTGGAACACGCCAGCTCCCTGCGCCTGATTCCGGACCTGCTGGTCTTCAGGCCCGCCGACGCGTACGAAACCCGTGCTAGCCTTGAAATCGCCCTCACGCAGACCGACCGCCCCAGCACCCTGCTGCTGACCCGTCAGGGTCTGCCTGTGCTGGCTCCGGCCTCCTACCCCTCTGTGGTGGACGGCCCGGCCAAGGGCGGCTACATCCTTGAGGACTGCGAAGGCGAACCCGACGTGACCATCATGGCCTCCGGCTCCGAAGTCTCCCTCGCTATGGAGACCGCCAAGCAGCTGGACGGCCGCAAGGTCCGCATCGTCAGCATCCCCTGCCACGAGCTGTTCGACGAGCAGCCCGAAGAGTACAGAAACGCCGTTCTCGGCGGCGGCCTGCGCGTGGCTGTGGAGGCTGGTTCCACCGCGCTGTGGTACAAGTATGCTGGCATCGACGGCATCGTGTACGGCATGGACCATTTCGGCGCTTCCGCCCCCGCGGGCGAACTCGCCAAGGAATATGGCTTTACTCCCGAGAACCTGTCCCGCATTATCACCGAAAAGCTCGGCTAACCGAATACGGCGCTAGAAAGGAGAGTCACAGTGGAAGCCCCTGAACGCAATCTCGCAATGGATCTGGTCCGCATCACGGAAGCGGCGGCCCTTGCCTCGGGTCGTTGGCTCGGCAAAGGCAACAAAGAGGCCGGGGACCAGGCTGCTGTGGATGCTATGCGCCTGTCCTTTAACGCCCTGCCCATCAACGGCACCGTCATCATCGGCGAAGGCGAAAAGGACGAAGCCCCCATGCTCTATAATGGAGAGCAGGTGGGCGCTGGCGGCGGCATCGGCGTTGACGTCGCTGTGGACCCCGTGGAAGGAACGAACCTGCTGGCCTTTGGCCGCCCCAACGCCATCTCTGTCGTTGGTGTTGCGCCCGAGGGCACCATGTTCAATCCCGGTCCCAGCTACTACATGCAGAAGCTGGTCGTCCCCGCACCGGCCAAGGACGTCGTTCACCTCGACGCCCCGGTCAAAGACAACCTGACCAAGATTGCCAAGGCCCTGGGCAAGGACGTGGACGACCTCGTCGTCTTCGTGCTGGACAAGCCCCGCCACAAGCAGCTTATTCAGGAAATCCGCGCCGCTGGCGCACGCATCCAGCTGCACACCGACGGTGACGTGGCTGGCTCCCTCATGGCCATCAACCCCAGCTCTGAGGTTGACTGCATGATGGGCACCGGCGGCACCCCCGAGGGCGTGCTGTCCGCTTGCGCCATCCGCGCCATGGGCGGCGAAATGCTCGCCCGTCTGGACCCGCGCTCCAAAAAGGAAGAGCAGGCCCTGATGGACTCCGGCATCGACGTCCGCGAAATCTTCACCGTGCGTACGCTGGTGAAGACCGACGACACCTTCTTTGCCGCTACGGGCATCTCCGGCGGCACCTTCCTGAAGGGCGTCACCTACTCCGGCAGCGGCGCAACGACCCATTCGCTGGTCATGCGCGGCAAGACCGGAACCATCCGCCACATTGAAGCCTCGCACAGCTGGAACAAGCTGATGCGCTTCTCCTCGGTGAAGTACGACTAGTCCGTCGTCCTCACCAGCCCCATGTGGCGCTGATGACAGATACACAAAAGCCCCGGTTCGCCGGGGCTTTTTTATGTCGGGTCGTCCTCGTCCGCGCCAAACATATTCTGCGGCGGCTTGCCTTCTTTCATGCGCCGGGCCATGGCCTCCCTATCCCGTGGCAGGCAGATGACAAAGGTCGCGCCTCCGCCTTCCGTGGATTCCACGTGGAAGGTCCCATAATGGTTTTGGCTGATGATAAAATACGACACGGACAGCCCCAGTCCCGTCCCAACTCCCGGCGCCTTGGTGGTAAAAAACGGCTCAAACACGCGCTTGCGGTGTTCCTTCTTGAGCCCCGGTCCGTTGTCCGCCACCTCAATGCGGACAGAGTCGTCCTCCTGCCGCGTGCGCAGGGTGATGCGGGGTTGGCGCCCGTGCGTGGTCTCCGCCATGGCCTGCGCCGCATTCTTCAAAAGGTTCAAAATAACCTGCTCTATCTCGGTCTGCGTGCAGACAATGTCCGGCAGTCCGTCCTGATACTCGCGCACAATCTCGATAAGCTTAAAGTCGTAGCGCTTCTTGAGGTCGTAATCACTGGAAGCCAGTTCCACCACCCGGTCGAGCAAGGCATTGATATCGCAGGGCGCGAGGGCGGACTCGCTCTTGCGGCTAAAGTCCAGCATATTATGGACAATACGCGCGGCGCGCTGACCCGCCTCCTTAATGGCCGCCACATACGTATCCACGCGGCGCTCAATCATGTAGCGCTGCACGGCGGCAAGGTCCACGCCGCACTCCTGCGCCACCTCAACGTTCCTCACAAGGTCCGGACTCATCCGCCGCTCCAGATTCTGGGCGGATTGCAGAATGATGCCCAGCGGGTTGTTTATTTCATGCGCCATACCCGCCGCCAGCCCGCCAACGGACAGCATCTTCTCCGTCTGAATCATCATTTCTTCTATGCGCACACGTTCGGTCACGTCATCTATGCGGATAACCGCGCCCTCTACCCCATTTGTCACCAACGGATACACGGTGACGTCCTCATACACGGTGCGCCCGTTGTGGATGCTGGCCGCCTTGCTGGACGCCTGCACCTCGCGCTCGCGCAGGGCCTTGCGCACCCGGTCCATCTGCCGCTGAATGCGAGGGAACACTGCCTCAATGGACTGCCCAATGGCCTCTTCCGCACTGGTGCCGGTTTCGCGTTCCGCTTGGCGGTTCCACTGCGTAACCACGCCGTCACCATCCACTCCAACAAGCACCGAGGGCATGGAATTCACGATGTTCGCCAGCAGCTTGCGCAGGCGCTCTATCTCGTTGGCGGCGTGCACGCGCTCCGTTGCGTCGCGCGCCACACCAACCATCCCAATGGCCAACCCATCACGCATAATGGGCCGCTCGCTCACCTCCATCACGCGCCGCGAGCCATCCCTGTGCTCCATTTCTGCCAAGTATGGCGGCTGCGCAATGCCTGTGGTCAGCGCCTGCCTTGTCTGCTCTTCCACCTTGGCGTTCAGCGGACTGTCCGTCAGCGTTTGCCTGTAATGCACCCGAAATTCTTCAGGCTTGTACCCAAGCACAGCCTCAACGCTGGGGGACACATACTCAAACACCCCGTCACGGTTATGCCGATAGACAAAGTCGCGCATGGAGCTGAGCAGCAATTCGCGCTCCTCCACCACGCGGGCATACTCCTGCGCCTTGCGCTGCAGTGCCGCCGTGGCCAGCTTGCGGTCCGTCACGTCGGTAAGCGTGCCCACCAGCACCCTGTACTCGCCGTCATCCCCGCGAACGCCCTGCCCAATCTCATATATCCACTTTTCACCGCCAGAGGCCGTTACAATGCGGTACTCCAGCGTAAAGCGTCCGTCATAGTCCAAACCAGCGGCGACGCCATCCGCCACGGCCTGCCTATCGTCCGGGTGGATGATGGACCCATAACTCCGCCGCACGCTGCCTAGCAGGTCCGTGGCCGCGTACCCGGTGAGTGCCTCCGCGCGGTCACTCAGGTAGCGCATGGTCCAGTCCTCGTCATTCACGCAGCGGTAGACAACGCTGGGGATATTCTCCACCAGCACCCGATATTCACGCTCCCGCCGCCGCAGACGGTCCTCCACCTCGCGCCGGATGCGTGTTGCGCGGTAATGGGTAAAGACAAAGACGCCCAGCACCACAAATATGCCCATAAACACTGCCGCCAGATGCCGCAGGCGCGTCTGCGGCACACGGTGCGACGCCGTGCCATGCAGGGCGTCCGGCTCGCCAAACAGGGCAACCGTCTCCCAAATGTGGGCCATATCAAGGGCCGCTTGCGCAGGCTGGCCCCCCACCTGCACATGCCCCGCCGGTGCCGCGAGGGCGCCCATCCCAGCACAAGCCGGCACGCTCCCCCACAGCGCGGCGCACAGGCACACCACAGCGCACAGCGCGGACATACCGTACCGTACCAGCCGCTGGCGGCTCCATATGGAATCCGGGGAATAGCCTGTACTCATCGGACTATCCTACCACAGACAGCGCACAAAAAAAGAGCCGAACCACTGGTCCGGCTCCTGTTTTACTCGCGGTATCCGCACTACGCGTAGGACATCATGACCTCGCGCAGAGCCTCGCGGTTCACGGTCTGCTCACCAAGGGGCGCGCCGTGCAAGTGCGGCAACCGTTCGTCAAAGCTGGGCTTCTCCACCGTGTACAGCACCCCGAGGGGGATGCGGTCGCCGAATTCCAAGGCCTTGTCCATAGCCGCGGCGCGGTCTGTTGGGTCATAGTCCTCCGGCAACTCGTAGCACCGCTCCTTGTACCACGCAT
>NZ_JBUDSW010000152.1:0-8894 GCF_054921475.1 Desulfobaculum sp.
AGCCGTGAGCCGCACCTCGCCTGCGCTCATCATTCAGTCAACGAATATTTCGCCCGGCCCATGCCGCATGCGGGAGTTCCACGAGCGCGGGTGCGCCCCGCTTCCTGCGCTCCCGCACCCCCTGCACGGAACCATACCCGGCAAAGTCTGCGCCAAAGTTCCGACACTTTTCCCCAGCCATTTTCCCAGCCCCCGGATTTGCTCACGGCTTTGACATTGGCCCCTGCATTGCATACAAACATTCAGTAGGTGAATGTTTAACGCGCTTCGCGGAGTGACCATGCTGCACCTTTCCGGACAATTTGTCCGCCCAAGCACAGAATACCGCACCCTCGCCATCCTTGAGGCGCTTGCGGAAACGCCGCACCTCAGCCAGTCCGGGCTTGGGGAGCGCACCGGCATGTCCGGCGCCATGGTCAACAGCTACCTCAAGGACCTGCGCGGCAAAAACTGCGTCGAGGCCCGCCCCGTCAACGCCCGCAACTATGAATACCTGCTGACCGACGCGGGCGAGCGCCTGCGCCGCGACCTCTTCTCCGCCTACTGCGCGGAGGTGGTCCGCAGTTACACCGCCGTCAAAACCCTCGTCCGGCGCAAACTCCAAGTACTGGAGGAGCGCGGCCAGAAACGGCTGGTGCTCTTTGGCGCGTCTGAGACCTGCGAGATTGCCCTTTCCACCCTGCGGCACATGGACTGCACCGTCCTTGCCCTGCTGGACAACGACCCGGATAAGCATAGCCAGCAGTTGGCGGGACACACCATATTTCCGCCCCACGTCCTGGAAACCCTCACCTGCGACGCCATCGTCATTACGTCCTTTGGACAGGCGGACGACATCTTTCAACAGATTCAGCCCCTCGCTGAATCCAGAAACATCCCCGTGGTGAAACTATGACCCCACATCCCCCCATACAGCTTGCCTCCGGGCGGCGCATCGGCCCCGGCCAACCCTGCTTTCTCATCGCCGAGGTCGGCAACAACCATCAAGGCAGCATGGACATTGCCCGCCAGATGGTGCGCGAGGCCGCCCGCGCCGGCGCGGACGCCGTCAAATTTCAAAAGCGCGACAACGCCGCCCTGTTCACGCAGGCCGGGCTACGCGCGCCCTACACCGGCGCCAACAGCTTTGGGCCCACCTACGGCGAACACCGCGAAGCGCTGGAGCTCACCCTGCCCCAACTGGCCGAACTCAAGGCCGAGGCCGAAGCGCTGGGCATGGTCTTTTTCGCCTCGGCGTGGGATATGCCAAGCTTAGAGGGCCTCATTGCCATGGATGTGGAGCTGTTCAAGGTCCCCTCGGCGGACCTGACCACCATCCCCATGCTGCGCCGCCTCAGCGCCGTGGGTCGCCCGGTCATTCTCTCCACGGGAATGAGCGACCTTGCGGACATTGACGTTGCAGTGCGCGCCCTCACCGCGGGCGCGGCCCCGGTGGCGCTGCTGCACTGCAACAGCAGCTACCCCTGCGCCCCCGAGGACACAGGCGTGCCCGTCATGGCGCAACTGCGCTCGCGCTACGGCCTGCCTGTGGGCTACTCCGGGCACGAGTCCGGCCTTGCGCCCACCCTTGCCGCCGTGGCCCTCGGGGCCTGCATTGTGGAGCGGCACTTTACGCTGGATAAAACCATGCGCGGCACGGACCACAAGGCCTCCCTCAACCCGGCCGAGTTCACCCAGCTTTCGGCCATGGTCCGCGAAACGCAGGACGCCCTGCGCACCACCACCAAGCGCGTGTTCCCGGCGGAGCAGCAGTGCGCGGCAAAACTGCGCAAGAGCATCGTCGCCGCCCGCCCTCTGCGCGCCGGACAGCGCATCACCGAGGCCGACATCGCCGCCAAATGCCCGGGGACGGGGCTGTCCCCCATCCACTGGGACGCCGTGCTCGGACAAAGCCTTCTGCGCGATATCCCGGCGGACGCCCAGCTATGCTGGGAGGACATGGAAACCGCGCAGCACGCCGTGGGCCGATAGGACAACGCCATGCGCATACTGATGATTGCCATCAACGACCCGGCGGGCACCGCCATCGGCTTTGCCAACGCCCTGAACCAGCACACGGAACACTTTTGCCGCGTGGTCACGCTGGAAACGCGCTACAGCCACGCGTGGGACGCGGACCTGCATGTGCCAAGCCTCGACGCCGCCGGGCTGGACGCCCTGCGCGACGAACTGGAGCACGCAGACGTCTTTCACTTTCACATGACGGCGGATGAGCACCTGCGCCTTGGGCCTTTTGTCCCCGCCGACTACATATGCGGCAAGGCCATCGTGCACCATCACCATGGACACCCGGCCTTTCGCGGCAATCCCCAACACTTCCGGGACAAGTACGCCGCCCTTGGCCGCTCCAACCTCCTTGTCAGCACGCCGGACCTTCTGCGCCTGCTGCCGGAGGCCACATGGCAGCCCAACCTCGTCCCGCAGGACGACCCGCTCTACATGCCCCTTGACCAGCGCGACGCCGCGCCCGTCCGCCTTGCCCATTCCCCCACGCGCAAGGACCTCAAAAATACGGACGACCTGCTCCACGTGCTGACCACCCTGAACGGCTCCCGCCCGCATTTGGAGCTTATGGACGACATTCCGCACAAGGAATGCCTGCGCCGCAAGCGCCAGTGCCACATGCAGTTTGACCACATGCAGGGCTATTACGGCATGAGCAGCCTTGAGGGGCTGAGTCAGGGCGTGCCCACGGTGGCGGGGCTGGATGACTGGTGTACCGGACATATGCAGGACTTTGCCGAAACGCAGGACCTGCCGTGGATTGTGGCCCATGGGCGGGACGAACTCGCCCGCGCCATCACGGACCTTGCCTGCGACTGCGACCGCCGCGACGCCATTGGCCGCGCCAGCCGCGCGTTTATGGAAGACCATTGGAGCGACCGCAAAGTTGTCGCCCACCTCAGCAGCGTGTACGCCACCCTTTCGTAAGGAACCGCCATGCCCGTCAACAGCGCCCTTGCTCCCCGGCACCTGCACATCATCATCCCCTGCCGCAACTGCGGCCAGTGGCTTGCCCAGTGCCTCGCCTCCCTCGTCTCGCAGGAGCGGGACGACTGGTCCGCCACCGTCGCCGACGATGCGTCCACGGACGGCACCGTCAACGCCGCACGGGATTACCTGAGCGACCCGCGCATCACCTTTCTACGCCAGCGCACGCGCCTTGGCCTGATGGGCAATACCCTGAGCGCTCTGGACGCCGCCGCGCCCGGCCCACGCGATGTCGTCGCCATTCTGGATGGGGACGACATGCTCCTGCCCGGCGCGCTTGCGCGGGTGATGCAAACGCACGCCCTCGGCTATGATGTGGTCTGGACGGATATGCAGATTCAGGGGACGGAAGGCTCCACAGGCGCGCCGCTGATACCGGGCATTCCGGTGCGGCAACAGTTGTGGTGCCTGTCCCAGTTGCGGACGTTCAAGGGATATCTTCTGGATGGGCTGGACCGGACGGTCCTGTGTGACGACAGCGGACAGCCCGTGCGCGCGGCTGGAGACTTGGCGCTGTACTTTGCCCTTATCGAACGGGCGGGGGTGGAAAAAACGGCCTTCATTCCGGAAAAGCTCTACTGGTACCGCCAGCATGCCGCCAACAACTGCGCCGCCCTGCGCGAAGAGCAGCTTGCCAACAACGCCCGCCTGCGGGCCTTGCCGCCCCTGCCGCGCCAGACGCAGCACTTTGACGTGCACATCACCGCGCTGGGGCTGGAAAAGCTGCGTCTGCGGGCATTTGGGCAAAGCCTGCGCGCCGACTATCCCCTGCCCTACTCCATCTGCGTGCACCACGACATCGGGCGGGAATCAGGGGACAGCTGGGCGGCCTATCATGACAAATGGATCGCCGAGGGCGTCTACCTTACGGCGCGTCCGAACCCACAGACGCCCGAACCCCTTCACGGACAAGACGGAGTGTCCGCCCCGACGGGTCACGGCGCATAAGCATCTTAAAGAACGCTTCCTCGCGCTGGTGCTTCACCGCGCTCTCATGCGCAAGGCGCAGCTCTTCCACGCCCGACTCATAACGGATCACCTCAAAATTCACCCGCGCAAGGTCCACGCCCAGCCGCCAGTTGTCCGGCTCGCGCAGGGACAGCGCCGAGGCAAAACCAAGGTGATATTCGCCCGCGCCTTCCAAGGCGCCGCACAAGCTCACTAACTGCTTCATCACCCGCGTATCCTCCGGCGCGCAGGCCGAGGCGGCAAGACAGCACTCCACAGCGGCCTCGGGCAAACTCTGCCCCGGTACAAAGCGCAGTCCCGGCCGGAACAGCAACCCACGCTTGCGGCACTCCCGCGCCCACGCCATGTACACATCGCACGGCGACTCCGCCTTCAGAAACGACGCGCCGCCGTCAGTGACCTGCCGGTACCAAAATCCCTTGGCAAGCCCAAGTTCCCCAAGAGCCAACGCGCACATGCTCCCGGCAAAATTCACCACAAAGCTCTGGTGATAGTCGCCGGAATCCATGAGCCACGCGCACAGTTCGCGCAGGTCCTCGTGCTTCTCCAGCGACCATTCAAGGCGCAGGGTCCGCGCCACCATGTGCTCATCCTCAAAGCCCTTAGCCAGCTGCAAAATGCGCTCGCCGTTGCCCCGCAGGTATTCGGCCTCCCACAGCATGGACAGCGTGGACGCCATATGCCATGCGGCGTCCTCCCCGGTCACGCCGTTTTGCCCGCACTGGGCCGCATACTCCACAATCCGCTGCGCGCGGTGCTCTACAAGGTGCTCGCGCTGCACGCGCTCCCACGCGGCGTGGGCCATGGCCTCCGCCACTTCGGGATGACGCTTCACGTAGCGCACGTGCTCCTCAAGCTCCAACACGTCGCCGTATTCCAGCACTTCCTTGCCCGGTTCAAAAAGCCCGGCAATGTCGGTGCCGCCGCGCTGGTTCAGCACAAGACTGCCAACGCTGATCCCTTCGAACAGGCGGAAGTTCACTTCCGCGAGGATGGACTCGTTGGGAATGACGCAAACATCGGCGTAGGTCTCATGAAGCTGGTCGTAGGGAATATTTTCATAGAAGGCCATGCCGTGGTGGGTGGTCATATAGTCCACCAGCCTGCGCCGCACGGGGCGGTAGCCGGACAGGCGGCCAATAAAGCCAAAGGTGTGGCTGCGCTCCTGCCACGGGCGGTAGGGGCGGCGCACGCCAAACCACGGCAGCCAGTACACGCGCGGCAAGCCGCAGGCCTCAAGGCGCGGCACCCAGTGCTGCTGGGTGGTCAGCACCGCATCAAACAGCCGCCCATAATCCACATGCCACCATGCGTTCAGGTGCGTGTCCACAGACCAAAAGAGCTTGGTGCACGCTATTTCGTTCAGCCCTGTTAGGACAGGACGGGCGCCAAGGACCTCCACCTCCACAAACAATTCCGGCTGAAAATCATGCTCCGCAAGCAGAGCGGCAATATTCTGGATTCCCGGCTGCACGCGCAGGCCAAGCACATCATGCCCCATGGCGGAAAACGCGTCCGCCAGATGGGTGTTGTTCACTATACAGATTCGCATTGTTGCCTTGAGTCTCTTGGATGGAAGATGTTGTCTGTTTACACCGAATACGCGCGCGGCGCGGTGGCCTGCGTCAACCGTGTGTACAGGTCGCGGTAGGCCTGCACCTGCCCGCGTAATGAAAACCGCTCCAGCACCGTGGTCCGGCACCGAAGGCCAAGGGCCGGGTCCCGCTCCTTCATGGCGTTGGCCCACACAATGCCGGACGCAAGGTCGCGCGCATCATAGGGCCGGGCCAGCCAGCCCGTCGCGCGGTGGTCCACCATGTCCGGCATACCGCCTACATCAAAGGCCCCAACGGGCGTTCCGCAGGCAAGGGCCTCCAGCACCACGCTCGGCAGGTTGTCCTCCAGCGAGGGGATGAGCACCATGTCCGCCATGGAATACAGCGCGGCGAGGGTTGGCTCGTCATGCACGTAGCCAAACTCCATCACCGGGAAGGGAAGACGCGGCGCAGTGCCGCCCCACTGCCCAAACACGCCAAGCACGGCGTTTGGCACGCGGCCAAGGCTTCGGAGCTCCTCAAGGGCGCGCACCAACTGCCGAAAGCCCTTACGGTGGTTCGCCACACTGGCCGCGCCAAACAGCAGAACAAAGGCGTCCTGCGGCACGCCAAGCCCCTCGCGGATTGCTGGCGCGGGCCATGGCTTAAACACCTCAGTATCCAACCCGTTGGGGATGACCCGTACACGCCGCCCGGAAAACAGCGGACTGCGCGAGGCCAACCCGCCGAGCCAGCGGCTGGGGGTGACCACCTCGGGCCGCAGCGCGCCGTAGGCCGCATGCCGCGTCCGCCACGCCGCGTGCGATATGTCATCACGCTGCGTGGAACCAAGGGCGGGGCACATGCCGCACCCCTCAGTCCAGCGCTCACACCCGGCAGAATAATGACAGCCGCCGGTGAAGGGGTTCATATCGTGCAGGGTCCACACCACGGGGCGCGCTGAGAGTGCCCCAAGGGGGCGGGAAAAATCAATCATTCCGGCCACCCAATGCAGATGCACCACATCCGCCTCATGGATGCCGGGAATATCGTCCACATCCAGCGTGGAAGCCGTGTCCGTAAATATTTCCAGATTGCCGGGGCGCTCCGGGTAGTCCGCCAGCAGGGCCTGCCAGCGCCTGCCCGCATCCACCCACGCCTGCGAAATGTGCGTCACCACCCCATCCGCACCGGTAACGGCGTGCACAGGCTCGCCCTCGCGCGTGGCGACCGAAATGGCGGCATCATCGCCCTGACGGTTCAGCACGCACATGCGGCTGTCCACGCCCTGCGCCACAAGGCCCACGTGCAGGCGATACGCCGCTGTTCCGGCCCCGCCATAGTGCTGCATGCACAGATGCAGAACGCGCATCAGGCCTCCTCCGCCGCCGTCACGCGGGCGCGGTCGAACCAGACGCCGTCGTTGTCGATGGGCCGCAGCGAAAAGCGGATGCCGCGCTCGGCCTGAAATTCCTCCATAGCCTTACGGCACCCCCGCCAAAAGCCGTAATCATCGGCCTGAACAAGGGCCTGTGGATGCAAGGCGTCGTAGAGGTTCTGCAAAATGTCGCGCGTGGATTCGTACCAGTCGCCGTCCATGTGCAGGAAGGCGACCTCGCCCACCTCGGCGCGCGCGGCCGGGAGTGTTTCGCCAAACAGGCCCTTCACCGGGCGCACGATGTCCGCCACGCCAAGCTCGGAGCAGATGGCAAGCAGGCTCTCCTCCGGCGCGGCGCAGGTGCCCGTGCCCCAGCCCGTCTCCTCGGCGTGGACATCGCCGTGTACGTCCTCCGCCGTGGGCTCGGGCATACCCTCAAAGGTATCAAAGGAATACACATGGCGCTCGCGCGTGCTGTAGCGGCGCACCACAGCGGCCAGCAGCGCGCTGGAGCCGCCAGCGGCCACACCGCACTCCACAAAATTGCCGGGCACATCCGTTGTGCACACCCGCCGCGCAAGGCGAAACAGCGAATGCAGCCGCGCCTCCGGCACCATGGTGTAGGGCTTGATACGCGCGAGGAGCTCCGCGAATTCCTCGCCGTACCGCCCGGCCACGGTGCCAAAGCCCAGTTCCTTGAGCTTCTCCAGCATCTCACGCGCGGGGGCGCTGTCCGGGGTGTACCGCAGTTCCTCCTTCAGGGCCTCTACGGCGGATGGCGGGTCCTGCAAGCCGATGAAGGCCTGCGCCCGCAACAGGTCCATCCCCGCCACGGGAACGCGCAGCGTCTTGGCAAGGCTGGTCAGGCGCAGAGCGTCGCCGTACTGGCCGCTCTGGAGGAGCTGCTCCGTCATGGCGGCAAGGTCCACAAGAAAGGGGCGGACGCTGCTTTCCACAATGGACGCGCCCTGCGGGCTGTTTCGGTCCACACCGGCAAGGATGCGCCGGACGGTCTCGAAGGACTGTTCTATTCGCTGCAACATGATGCTTATCCTGTAGGTTTGGTGGCGCATTCCCCTGCGCACGCCGCTTCGGCAGGCTGCTCCGCCTGTGGCGCCAGCCGCTCGCGCACAATGGTGTCGAACAGTTTGGCCTTCTGCGCCATGGAGTGCTCACTGCGGCACCGCTCGCGCCCGCGTTGGGCGATTTCCTCGCGCTCTTCGGGGTGGGCGAGGTAGTAGCCCAGCTTCTCGACCATTTCCTTGTCATCGCGGAAGGTTTCAATCTCGCGCCCAATGTCAAAATACTTGGACAGATTGTCGTAATGCTCCGTGAGCAGGAACGCCCCGCTTCCTGTGGCTTCAAAGATGCGCATGTTCGCGCTCTCGCGCCCGGCGAGGTCCTTCATGGCTCCGCCGCTTGGGGTGCCAATTCTGCCGCGCCCGTCAAAGGCGATGCGCCCGCGCGCAAGGGCCTCGTGCATGGCGCGGCCGTACAGGGCAGGGCGGGCGTAGGCGGCGACCTCCGGCGTGATGGTGTGCACCTCGCCGCTCAGATGCATATCGCAGGAGTAGCCCTTGGCCGACGCCGCGCGGGCCACGGTCTGGAGCATGGCGTTGCGCCGCTCATGCTGGCCGCGCGTCCACTGCCCGCAAAACACAATGTCCGAGCGCTGATCGTCCGGCACGGACTGCGGCATCAAAAATTCCGGAACACCCGGCGAAAAGTCCACGCCCTCGCGCGCGCCGATGCGTTCGGCCTCCTGCCGCAGGGCGGCAAGGCTGGACAGCATCACGTCAAAGCCGCGCCAGTCCGTCCCCTGCGGGATGTCCGCCGCGCGCCAGCCAAGGGTCAACCGCGGCGTAAAGGACAGCATGTGCAGAAAACAGCCGTCAAAGGTAATAGGCTCGGTCAAATACACAACATCCGGGTGCAACTCCTCAAGCTGCATCATGGCGATGTGGCGTACCCAGTCGCCCTTGGGCAAAGGATACCCCCGCTCACTCAGCCACGCGGCCTGC
>NZ_JBUDSW010000153.1:0-8869 GCF_054921475.1 Desulfobaculum sp.
ACGATGTAGCAGTTTTCCTGCGCGTTGGAGCCATGGCCGAGCCATGCTTCCTCAAGGTAGGCGCGCTGGGCTACGAGGACGTTCTTGTCGATGCGGGTTTGGCCCTTGACCACCGCGTACGGCGACAGGGATGCGCCCGGAGGCACCGGAACGGGGTGCTCCTGTATGGAGCTGTAGATGGGCATGAAGTCGGCTTTGCGTTCCTCAACGTAGTCCATGAGGATGCCCGAGGGGGCCTTGCCGGTTTCGTAAGCGACATAACGGCGAAGCACTTCTTCGTCGAACTGGTAGTTGAATTCAAAGTCCTTGGTGCGAATCCAAACCTGGCCGGGCTTGACGAAGGTGTTCACCAACTCGCCGACTTGCGTATAGGAGTAGGTGCCGAACACACAGTTGTGGGCGCTGGTCAGGTCCACGGTGGCGAAGGGGCCGAGGAAACAGCCCTCGACGGGCGCGCCGTGGATGTTGGACCAGTGCAGGGCAACGGTGTTTCGGATGCCAAATTTTTCAAGGTTTTCAGGGTCGTGGGAATGGTTGTGAACGAGGGTTTTGATGAGGTAGCTGTCGCGGATGTAGATGATTTCGTCTTGGAACAGGCGGATCTTCATGTCCCCGAACGGGACCACATCGCCACGGCGCTTGAGCTCGTCGCCGCGGATGTCACTCTTGTAGATGATGGAGCGGTTTACCTCGCACTTGCCGAGGAGATAGGTGCCGGACAGGCAGGATTTATTGAACTTGAAATAGAGCGGATGATGCTGGGTTAGGCCATAGAAGGCGTAAAATCCGGCGAGTCTTTTCCTGTCGACAAGGTGTCTGATATGCGGGCCGACGTCCGTAAATTCGCGAAGGTTGACGTTGACCCGGTTGATGATGTTGTTCAACAGGTTTTGAAGCTGAGGCATTGTGATTTTCTCCATCAGAATCATGTTTTGGGCAGGGCGACTGCGGCGGAGAAATCCGCCGCTGCCGCCCCGCATAGCGTACTGTGTATGTCCTCTTATCCTCCTACGGGGATGGTAATGGGCATGCCCATGACAGGCCACAGGAACATCACCGCAAGGCCGGTTACAACCATCAGCAGGATACTGGCGGGAATTCCGTAGAGGAAGAACTCACCGCTGGTGAACTGCTTGGAGTTGTATGCAATGGCGTTTGGCGCCGCGCCCACAAGGAGCAGGAACGGCATGCCCGCCACGACCAGGGAGGAGAACAGGATGACTTCGCCGGCAACGCCCAGATAGGGGGCGATAACCAGCGCAACAGGCAGGGAGATGGCAATGGCCGCAACGTTCATGATGAAGTTGGTCATCATCATGACGAAGAAGGCAATGCCCATGACAAACACGAACCAGTGCGCCTGCTCGAACAGGGTCAGCCAGTTGACGGCCAGCCACTTGGCGGCACCCGTCTCCCACAGACAGAAACCAATGCTCATCGCGCCGGAGAACAGCAGGATGATGTTCCACGGGACTTCTTCGAGATTCTTGAGATCAAGGATCTTGAAGACGTAGAACAGCACGGTGGAGGACAGGATAATGGCGGTCTTGTCGATAGGCTGCAGAGCCGGGATGAACGAGCGCAGGCTCATGGTGAGGATGGCGCCACCCACAATGACGGCCGCCATAATCTCATCACGGGTGATGGGACCGAGCTGAGCACTCAGCTCTGCGGCTTTTTCGCGGATGCCGGGGATGGTTTTGCGTTCCGGCGGCAGGAGCAGCATAAAGAAGCCCCACAGCAGGAAGGTCATGGTCCAGCCGATGGGCGCCATGTAATAGGTCAGGGTAAAGAAGCTGACGTCCTGATTCATGATGTCCTTGAAGAAGCCAAGGGCCACCGCGCCACGCGCTGCACCAAGCAGAGTGACGATGGAACCGGCACCAGCCACGTAGGCCATACCCATAAAGAGCGCCTTGCCGAATTTGGTCGGCTTGGTCTCGTCGGTGTAGAGGCTGTAAATGGCAACCAGAAGCGGATAGAGCGTTGCGGCCACAGCGGTGTGGGCCATGATGTGCGTCAGTGCAGCGCAAACCACGAACGTGCCCAAAAGGATCATGGACGTGCGTTCACCGACGATGCCCAGCATTTTGTAGGCCAGGCGTTTGGTGAGGCCTGTCTTGGTGAAGACAGCGCCAATAATAAGGGATGCGAAGATGAACATCACGGACGGGTCCATGAAGTCCTTAAACGCGGCCTTAGCCGGGCGGATGAGGAACAGCGCCTGAAGAATGCCAATCAGCAGCGAAGTGATGCCGATGGGAACAACTTCAAACACCCACCAGGTGCCGGCAAGCAGAAATACTGCCAGCGCGCCCTTGCCCTCACGCGTGAGGACGAAGTGTTTGCCAGCCGGGTCGATGGCGTCGGCCCACTGGGGGGACCAGTACACCACGACAAAAAGGAGAATACCCGTAAGCATGGCGAAGAATCGCCTCTTATCGAACATCACCTCTTGAACGGCGGCTTTTGCTTTATCAACCATCAAGATCCTCCATCAGACAACAAGCGTTTCGAAGGGAATTGGTGGGCAAGCAAACAGTCGTCGTTTGCCCGTCCAACTGCGTCACTCATCTCAAGCCGTGTCGATGCGTCGCGAAGGGCACTCTTCGTCGGCGCACAGTGCGCTGTCGTCGCGTGTTGGGGCGGAGTTGTCGTGCGTGAGGATGCGGCAAGCACGTTCGGACGGTAGGACCAAGCGGTCCACGAACGGGCTCCAAAGGCGGCAGGTCGCGGTTTGGCGGTATGCTCCCTGTCGGATTTGTTCCAATACGCCCGGGCCGATAAGCGGTTTCGGCAAGGGCGTCCCCCCGGCATTGGCGGTGTCGGCCTTGTGTGGCCGACGCTGACAATCCGTCTCAACTGGTGACGGCGGATTTCCGTTGTACAGAGGGCACTTCCGTACAGGGAAAAAAGCGCACGCCTTGAGAAAAAAAGAACAATTGGCGGTGAAATCCTTTTGTCAGCTAATGCCGAAAAAATCAATTATATTGTACGTCTTTTTTTCAGGGACTGCATGCGGCGGCAGTGTCGCCGCGCTGTCACTTGAGTTGTGAAAAAAAGAGCAGGCGCTTTGACGCCTCGCCTGTTGAGAAACGTTTATCAAAACTAACGGGTTGCTCGTCAAGGGTATTTTTTGGCATATGAACGGATTTCATGAAAAATGGCGGTGTGGGCGGGTTATTTCCAATTAGGGCAAAAACGTGTAATGAGCGGACCGAACTTTTGGCCCGGGCCACCGGGTGACCCCTTCTTACAAAAGAGGAGACGGATGAAAAAAATACCGCAGTGCCGCACCCCGGAGCGCAAGGCAAAGATGCGCTACGTTCTTGAGCATAGGCAGAAGGACCTGTCGCTCATCATGGCCAATATCTGGGATCCGCATAATGTTTCCGCCATCCTGCGCAGTTGCGACGCCTTTGGCGTTCCTCGCGTTCATCTGTATTATACTGACACCGCATTCCCCAACATCGGGCGCAAGTCGTCCGGTTCTGCACGAAAGTGGGTGGAGTGCGTTCGCCATAGCAGCGCGGAAAGCCTTGTTGGCGGTCTGCGCGCAGACGGGTACCAAATCCTGTCCACGGGCTTTTCCGAAACGGCGCGCCCGCTGATGGACTATGACCTCACGCAGCCCACGGTCTTTATGCTGGGCAACGAGCACCGGGGCGTAGACCCGGAGCTGGACGCGCTGGTTCCCGATCAGATTTACATCCCCATGCAGGGTATGGTGCAGAGCCTGAACGTTTCCGTGGCCGCCGCCGTCATTATGTACGAAGCCTACAGGCAGCGCATGGCCAAGGGGATGTACGATCAGCCCACATACGACCCTGAAACACTTGAAGAAATGGTAGAAGACTGGTGCACGAAATAGAAACCGCCATGCAGCGTGCATGCGCCGTGGTTACGGGCGGGGGCGTCCTCGTCTACCCCACGGAAACCCTGTACGCCATTGGGTGTAGCGGGCTGGACGAAGCCGCCGCAGCCCGTGTGTACGCCCTGAAGAATCGCGACCACTCCAAGCCGCTTCCGCTCATTATTGCGGAGACGGAACAGCTGTCGCTCATTACCAATTGGATGCCGGACGACCTGTTCGAACTGGGCCAGCGTTTCTGGCCGGGTCCGCTCTCCGTTCTGGTGCCCACGCTGCCCGGTCTGCCCCCGCAGATTCAGGACCGGCGCGGGTTGACCTCCGTGCGTGTGACGCCGCATCCCGTCGCCGCCGAACTTGCGCGCCGTACCGGCGTGCCGCTGGTTGCCACCAGTGCCAATATCAGCGGCAAAAGCGCCGTCGCGCGTCCCTCGGCCCTTGATCCGGCCCTGACCGCTGGTGTGGACGATGTGCTGGACGTGGAGCCGTGGCCCCGCGGCGGCGACCCGTCCACCGTGGTGGGCATCGAACGCCCCGGCGAGCTGACCATCTACCGCGAGGGAGCCATCTCCCGCGCCGAGCTGGAAGCGGCAGGCTTTGCCGTGTGCCAGCCTGCCGCCTAGCGCAGGACACGCGCCCCGGCGCGCCGTGCCGCAGCGACAAAGCCCACGCATGCAGCGTGGGCTTTTTTTTGAGTTTTTTGCGGTCTGCCAATGTTTTTAAGGGGAGGCCAAGCCTCTTTCCGGTGCCTTTTCCGGGGGTGGTCAAAAATTTTTGACTCCTTTTGGGGCGATTGCTGGAGAATCCTCCTGAGGTTTAAAAAATTTGACCCCAAAATGGCAGTTCGAGGCAGCGGGTGGTTTGTGGTGAAATCTATAATCGCCCGGTATTATTTGATTTATTTGAAAAAGCGCTGGCAATTTCAAAGTTGGCCCGCGACTTGCTCTATTCAAAATACCTTCTTTGTTTTGCAGAAGCCGGCTTTTGGGGTTGCGCCCCCAGAAGCCGGTTTTTGTTTTGTATGCCCTGTCGCGGTCTGCGCGGGTGCTTAGGACGGTTCCCGTCCGCATTTTTCTTTCCTCCAGTTCATTGCTCAGGCGGCTGCGCGCCCTGATACAGGGCGGGCTGCGCCGTGCTTGGCCGGGCCCGGGAAAGACGTTTTCCGGTATCCTTCAGGGTATTCCAGATGGGAATAGCTTGGGCTGAGCATACGCACGCCGGGGCCTGAGCCCTTGTGCGAGCCGGGCAAGCACGGGCAGGGGAGCGCGGAAAAACCGCCGCATGTCACCATTTGGGACCGTTCAAAAAATTTGACCCCGCACGAACCAGCGGAAATGGCGCAAACTTATCTTGTCCTTGGGTGGGGCATGACGTACCCAAGTGTCACGGGGATGTCTCATGCGCGTCATGATGAACCATAGGAAAATTCACGACCCTCTGGACGCAAGGGGAAGAAGATGAGAGTGTTGGAAGGCATTGCCTCATGATGAAAGAGACACAGTGTCCGCATTGCGGAAAACGTTTTGAGCAGTACTGCAATCCCGTCCCAACAGTGGACGTGGTGGTGTATGCCCCGCAGAGGGGAATTGTCCTTGTGGAGCGCCGCAATCCGCCCCTTGGGTGGGCGCTTCCCGGGGGATTTGTTGACTGCGGCGAAACGGTGGAGCAGGCGGCAGTACGCGAGTTGGCTGAAGAAACGGGCCTTGCCGTGCAGCTTGCCGGGATGCTTGGGGTCTATTCCGACCCCGCACGCGACCCACGCATGCACACCCTCAGCGTCACCTTTGTTGGGACAACGACGGACCCGGATGCCTTGCAGGCGGGGGACGACGCAGGGGACGCCCGGTTTTTTCCTTTGGACGCGCTTCCGGAATTAGCCTTTGACCATGCGAAGATTGTCAGTGACTTCGCGCAATGGCTTCGGGAGCATACGTTGACATAAGGGCTGCGAAGACCACCCCGGCCAGGCGGGGCATGGTGCGTTGATGGCTGATAGGCCGTTGATTCTCCACATAACTTCCGAGATGTACCCCTTCTCCAAAACAGGAGGGCTGGCGGACGTGCTGGGCGCGCTTCCTCCGGCGCTGGCGGAGACGGGTGTGGACGTTGCCGTTGTCACGCCATTTTATGGCCGTCTTTCCACGGCCGGCTATCCTGTCCGGCTTTTGCATTCTGATGTTCCCGTGGGCTACCCGTGGCCGCCGACCACGGCCGAGGTCTTCCACTCGGACTATCAGGGCGTTCCCGTCTATTTCATCAGCCGGGGCGAGTATTTCGACCGCCGCTTCTATTACAATACCCACCGCGGCGACTATTTCGACAACTGCGAGCGCTTTGTCTTCTTCTGCCGCGCGGCGCTGGAGTGGTGCAAGTTTATGGGCCGCACGCCGGATGTGGTTCACGCCCATGATTGGCAGGCCGCGCTCAGCATGGCCTACCTGCACTACTGGCGGCAGATTGACCCCTTCTGGAAGGACATTAAAACCGTTCTCACCATCCATAACCTTGCCTTTCAGGGGCGGTATTCGTCGCGCTTGTTCTGGGAGTGCGGC
Organism: Desulfobaculum sp.; assembly: GCF_054921475.1. NCBI lineage: Bacteria > Pseudomonadati > Thermodesulfobacteriota > Desulfovibrionia > Desulfovibrionales > Desulfovibrionaceae > Desulfobaculum > Desulfobaculum sp. The sequence continues at coordinate 6,421 of NZ_JBUDSW010000153.1, forward strand.
TTGCCGACCTCGGCGTGGAATATGGACGGCGCGGAGTTTTGGGGCGACTTTAATATGCTGAAGGCTGGCATTGCCTACGCCGACCATGTGACCACGGTCAGCCCCTCCTACGCCGAAGAAGTGCAGACCGAGGCCTTTGGCTGTGGGCTGGAAGGTATACTGCGTAAACGTTCGGCGGATTTGACGGGTATTTTGAACGGCGCGGATTACGACGTATGGGACCCGCGCGGGGACAAGTATCTGCCGCACCCTTATTGCCGCGGCAATATGAAGGGCAAGCGCATCTGCAAGGAACACCTGCTGCGTGAATACGGTATGGACCCCATCGTCGCCACGCGCCCGCTGCTTGGGTTTATTGGCCGTCTGCGGCGGCAGAAGGGCATAGACCTGCTCCTTGATATCCTGCCCGCGCTGATGAAAATTGGCGTAGGAGTGGTGGTGCTTGGTGAAGGGAACCTTGAATTTGAGGCGCAGCTCATGGAGCTGACGGAGAAGTATCAGGGCCGCCTTGCCGCGCGCATTGGCTACACGGAGGAGTTGGCGCATTACATTCAGGCCGGGACGGATATTTTTCTGATGCCGTCGCGCTATGAGCCGTGCGGGCTGACGCAGATGTATTCCCTGCGCTTTGGCACGGTGCCCATTGCCAGCGCGGTGGGCGGCCTGCGCGACACCATCGTGCCATACCCCCGCTACGGCGCGACGGGATTTACCTTTGCCCCCGGTGACCCCAGCGCCTTTTTGCGCGCCATTATGGATGCTCTGTCCGTGTGGGATAAGCCCAAGAAATGGACCCAGCTGCGCAGCAGCGCCATGAAGGCGTCATTCTCGTGGCCGCGTTCGGCCGAGGGATACCTTGCCGTCTATAAAAAATTGGGCGTGACCGCGCCTGACGCTTGAACCGAAATTGATGGTTGGGGTATACTCCACGAGGAATGCCCTAAGGAGGAAGCTTATGTCCCTAAAGAAGATGTATTTGCGGAGCAAGCCGGTATGCAAGGTGACGTTCCGGCTTCCCAAGGAAGCCGCCAACGGAGCGGGCTCCGCCACACTTGTCGGTGAGTTTAACGAGTGGAACGAAAAGGCAACGCCCATGAAGCGCCTGAAGGACGGCTCCTTTACCGTGACGCTGAACCTTGAAACCGGGAAGTCGTTCCAGTACCGCTATCTGCTGGATAAAGAGATGTGGGAGAATGATGACGCGGCGGATACGTACGTCCGCAGTAATTTTGGCGATTGTGAGAACTCTGTCGTGACCACGTAGCGCCGCGCAGGGGTGGCGGGGCGTTTCGTGGCGGTAGGATATTTTGCGCCCCCGCAGTCCGGTGCTGGACTGCGGGGGCTCGCTTGCGTACTCTTCTCCCGCTATGCCTGAAAATACACTGCTTCTTACCCTTGGCGACCCGAACGGTCTTGGTCCCGAGCTGGCCTGCCGCCTGCTTGGCGGCGGGGAGCGCCCCTCCTCGCGCATTGTGATGATTGGCCCGGAGCAGGGCCTGTTGTACCATGCAGAGCGCCTAGGCATTGCGCCCTTCTGGACGCGGGTGACGCACCCTGCCGATGCGCCGGATGCGTCTGTCTGCCTGCTGGTTCCTGCTGGCCTTGAGGACACAGCCGTCCACCCCGGCGAGGCACGCACCGAGGGCGGCTACGCCGCTGGCGTCACGCTGGATGCCGCGTGCGAACTGCTGCGCGATGGTGCGGCCGCAGGTGTGGTCACCTGTCCGCTCAATAAGGCCATGCTGCAGGACGCCGGTTTTGATTTTCCCGGTCATACGGAGTTCTTTGCCGAGCGCCTTGGCGCTGGGCGCGAGAATATCTGCATGCATCTGGGCGGGCCGAAGCTCAAGGTCAGCCTTGTGACCACCCACCCCCGCCTTGCCGACGTCCCCGGCCTCATCACGCAGGAGCGTGTGGTCAAGTGTCTGCACCTGACCCATGAATTGGTCCGCGCCCTTGGCGTTGACGACGCGCCCATCGCCGTGTGCGGCCTTAATCCCCACGCGGGTGAGTCCGGCAAAATTGGCACCGAGGACGAGCGCATCATTGCCCCTGCCGTGCAGCAGGCCTGCGAGGAAGGCGTCAGCGCCGTGGGGCCGCTGCCGGGGGACACGGTGTTCCACTTTGCCGTGCAGGGCCGCTACAGCGCGGTGCTGGCCATGTATCATGATCAAGGCCTTGCGCCGCTCAAGCTCATGCACTTTTCCGAAGCCGTGAACGTGACCCTTGGCCTGCCTGTGGTGCGCACCTCCGTGGACCATGGCACAGGCTATGACATCACCGGAAAGTATGTGGCGGATACGGGCAGCCTTGCCGCCGCCATCGACTGGGCGCAGCGCCTTGTGGCCGCCCGCCGGAAACGATAGTCCCCCGCGCACCCTGCGCGCCATTTTTTCGACGCCGAAGCCGCTTTGCGGTTTCGGCGTTTTTTTTGTGCTCTTTGGGGGCG
>NZ_JBUDSW010000154.1:0-8838 GCF_054921475.1 Desulfobaculum sp.
ATCTCTAAGGGCCCACGGCCCTTAGACCTGCGGAGCAAAAACTCTTCTCCCAGCGCCAACAAACACCACCACCCTCCCCCACACAGCCCCACCACTCCGGCCAACGCCCCACAGCAAAACGCCCCAGCCCATGACGCGAAAGCTATCAAGGGTTGGGGCGGTGTTGTTTTTGGCAACCGACCTGTACGCGCGAGGGGCTAGGAGCGGCGAACGCTGTGGCAGCCACGACAGCGCGTGGGGCCGGAGTTTTCGTGGGCTTGCTGGCGGGCCTTGTGGCACCCGCGACAGCTGGCCTTGCTCTTGTGGAAGGCGTTCTTGAAGTAGCGCCCGGAGCGCATCTCGCGTGGGCAGTGCGGGGCGACCATGTCGTGACAGCCGGATGTGGAGCACTTCTCGACGCTGCCGAGGGCATTGAGCGTGTGATGGCAGTCCTGACAGGCCATTGTGACGTGGCGCTGATGCGGAAAGGGAACGCGCAGCTTTTGGGGATACATGCCGCGGGGCCGGGTGACGATAACGCGGTCTGGCCTCTTGGGGGCGTTGACCGACAGCGCGGCCACGGGGGCGAGCAGTGCGAGGAGCACTGTCAGCCCGCAGAGGGTGCGTCGCATTTAGTCCTGTCCTTTCAGATCGTACTTGTCGGCGTATCCTCTGGGGGTCAGGAGCGATGCTCCGGCAAAGCGGGTTTGGGAATTGCCGATGATGACAATGGTGAGCATATCGACGGTTTCCGGATCGAATTCATCGAGACGACAAGTACGCACATCCTGCCCTTCGCGGTAGGCGTTGCGGACGATGCCGACGGGCGTTGCAGGGTCGCGATGCTCGCGGGCGCGTTCGACGGCGCGGGCAAGCTGCCAGTCGCGGCGGCGCGAGCGCGGATTGTAGAGCACGATGACGAAATCTGCGGCGGCGGCGTGGGCCACGCGATTTTCAATGCGCTCCCACGGCGTGAGCAGGTCGGAGAGGCTGACCACGGCGAAGTCGTGCATCAGCGGCGCGCCAAGCAAGGACGCGGCGGCGCTGAGGGCGGGGATGCCGGGGACAACTTCAAAGGCAAGATCACCGAGCAGACCGCGCTGCTCGATAATTTCAAGGGCGAGGCCGGACATGCCATAAACGCCGGAGTCGCCACTGGAGATGATGACAACGTCCTGACCATCCTGCGCGGCGTCCACGGCGGCGCTGACGCGGTCGAGTTCCTTCTTCATGCCGGTGACGATGTGCTTTTTGCCGGCTTTGAGGGAGTCGGGGACGAGGTCCATGTAGGTGCCGTAGCCGACGATGGCATCGCACGCCTCAAGGGCGCGGGTGGCCATGGGGGCCAAAAGCGCGTTGTCGCCGGGGCCGAGGCCTATAACCGTCAGGGAACCTGCGCGACTGCTACGGTCACCCGGTCGCTTTTCGTTTTCTGGACGAGGAGCGTTGTCGCCCCTGCCAACAGCATTGCCGCTGCTTCGCATACGCTGGGTACTCCCATCCGCTCGATTACGCGCTGTGATGGATTGGGCGCGTCTACGGCGGAGAGTTCTTCGGATTCATAAAAAAACAGACCGACGCCGAAATCCGCGGCGGCGGCAAGCAGGCCTTCCTCGTCGTTCTTGGCGACGATGCTCCCTAGCCCGAGGATGGAGCCGAGGGCAAGGCCATTTTCCTGAAAAACGGCGCGCAGATGCTCCTGAATATCCTGCTGACTCACCCCGCGGCGACAGCCGACGCCTACGGCGAGGGTGGGCGGATTCAGCACCAGCATGCCGGGCTGCGGCGTGATGGCGGAGTGCGTCACCACAACTCCGGGCGCGCCGGAGCGCCACTCGGCAAGGCTGGCAATGGACGCAAAATGCCGGCTCCAATCGGGCAAACCGGGACTTTGCGGCTCGCGAAGCCCCAGCCAATCGTCGGGGTCGAGGACTTGGAGCACTTCGCCACTGAGGAGCGCTATGTTGGCGTCCTTGACGGCGGCAAGATTGGCGATGCCAAGGCCGCGCTCCTGCGCCATGGTGTCGAGGGAGGGCAAGTCCTCGGTGTCCGTGGCGGTGGTTACAACGGCCTGCCCGGCGGTGACGGCGGCCACGGCGCGGGCAAGGTCGTTTGCGCCGCCGAGATGGCCGGACACAAGACTGACGGCGTAGCGCCCGCGCTGGTCCACGGCCACAACGGCGGGATCGCGGTCTTTGCCGCGCAGCAAGGGCGCAACGGCGCGGACGGCGATACCTGCGGCCGTGATGAACACGTGGCGGGCGTAGCGGGAATAGGTATGGGCCACAAAGGGCACAAGACGCGGAAAGGAGGCCGCGCCAAACTCGGCGGCGAAGCGTTCGGAGACGAACAGTTCACCGCCAAGCTCGCGGGCAAGAACCCGTCCCAGACGCGCACCGGCCTGTGTTACGGCATAGATGGCGACCGCTTCATGATCGGCACGTTCCGGGACGGGCATGATGGTCTCCTGCGGTTTAGAACTGCACCTTGCGCACGGCGGACAGGAAGGCGTCGTAGTCGGCTTCGGTGTGGGCGAAGGACGTAAACGAGCATTCATAGCCGGACGGGGCGAGGTTGATACCGCTCTGGCGCATCTGCCGGTAGAAGGACGCATAGCGCTCGCCGTCGGCCTTCTGCGCGGACTCGAAGTCCACCACGGGTTCTTCGGCGAAGAACACGGTGAACAGGGACGCCACGGTATTGACCTGCACAGGGATGGACTTCTCGGCAAAGATGGCCTTTACGTCCTGCACAAGGGCGGCGGTGCGGGCTTCAAGGGCGGCATAGTCGGCCTGCTCAAGGAGCTTCACGGTGGCGAGACCGGCGGCCATGGCCACGGGATTTCCGGAGAGGGTTCCGGCCTGATACACGTCGCCGCAGGGGGCGATGCGCTCCATGATTTCGCGCTTGCCGCCGTAGGCGCCCACGGGGTAACCGCCGCCGATGATCTTGCCGAGGGTGGTCAGGTCCGGGGTAATGCCAAAGCGGCCCTGCGCGCCGCCAAGGGAGGCGCGGTAGCCGGTGATGACCTCGTCAAAGATGAGCAGTGCACCGTACTCGGTGGTCACATCGCGCAGCCCCTGCAAGAAGCCTTCGGCAGGCAGGACAAGCCCCATGTTGCCCGCGCAGGGCTCCACGATGACGGCGGCGATTTCGTCGCCATGCTTGGCGAAGACGTCGCGGACGGCGTCGATGTCGTTGTACGGGGCCAGCAGGGTGTGGGCCACGGTCTCCTCGGGCACACCGGGGGTACCGGGGATGGACAGGGTCGCAACGCCGGAACCGGCGCTGGCGAGGAAGCTGTCGGAGTGGCCGTGGTAGTTGCCAACGAACTTCAGCACCTTGCTGCGGCCGGTGTAGCCACGGGCAAGACGCAGGGCGCTCATGGTAGCCTCGGTGCCGGAGCTGACCATGCGGACCATCTCGATGGAGGGCACGGTGCGCACCACGGCGTCGGCCATTTCAACTTCCTGCGCGCAGGGAGCGCCAAAGCTGGAGCCTTTGGCGGCTGCGGCAGCTGCGGCGGCCTGCACCTCGGGGTGGGAGTAGCCAAGGAGCATGGGGCCCCAAGACATAACGAAATCAAGCAGCTTTTCGCCGTCCACGGTGGTGAGATGCGCGCCCTGCGCGCTGTCGATGAAAAGCGGGTCCACGCCGACGCTCAGGCAGGCGCGCACCGGGCTGTTCACGCCACCGGGGATGACGTTTTTCGCCAATTCAAAAAGCTTGTGCGATGTACTCATAGTGAACCTCCGGCGTCTGGGCGCGGCGCGTTAGCGCCGGTCCTTCGGCCTTGTCCCCCATACAGAAACGTCTGTGCGGGATGTAGCCATGCGGGGGGCATCGCACGGCGGTCCGTCGCGTCACTTGTGGTTGCAGCTCTGCGCCGCGCGGGCGGCGTCATCCATGGCATGCTTCGCCCCGGTGATGCGGGGCGGCGGGCAATACGCCGCGGGCGCGGCGCGCCCGTGCAGGCGGCGCCTAAAAGTAGACCATGGAGGATTTTTTGAGTTCCTTCAGGCTTTCCAGAACATCGTATTGCGTTACGCCGGTTTCCTCGATGAGTTCTTCGACGACGCGTTTGTAATCGTCCGGGGACTGGCCATGAATCATGGTATAGATATTATAGGGCCAGTCCATGCAGTTCCGGCGATGGTAGCAATGGGAAATTTCGGGGCGGGCGGCCATTTTGGCGCCAACTTCGTCAATATCAACCCCGTCCTCCACAAACCAGGCAACCATGGCATTATGGGAATACCCGGCCTTCTGGTGCCTGAGGGTTGCGCCAAAGCGCCGGATAGCGCCGTCGGCCTTGAGGCCGCGGACAAGCTCCAAAACCTCTTCTTCGGTGACGCCGACTTCGGCGGCGATATCCGCGAAGGGCGTAGGGCTGTCGGGCAGATTGCCCTGAATCCGGCGCAGAACCTCGCGCTGGGACGCGGTGAAAGTGCGTGCTGCCATATTCTCGTCGTCCTTTGCTGTTAAGGGTGGTTCGGGCGTGCACCCGAAGGACCTGTGATACCCAAGGGCTCGCCCCCTTGCAACCGCCATCCTTGCCTTGCGTTGGCGCGCAGGATATGTAGCTATGCGGCATGCCATCGGCATACGCAAACGCTGCCATCGCATCAACACCCTCTTAAACGGAGAGTCGCTGCCATATGAAGATAGCCGTGATTGGAGCTGGCGCATGGGGAACGACCCTCGCCAACGTCTTTGCCCGCAAGGGGCTGGAAACGGTCCTCTGGGCCCGCGAACGAGAAGTGGTCGGAAAGATCAACCGGGACCATGAAAACTCTTGGTACCTTCCCGGCATCACACTGGATGAGCGCCTCCAGGCCACCACCGATGTGGCCCATGCCACCGAAGGCGCTGAATACTTCGTGTGGGTTGTGCCCGCGCAGTACACCCGCAAGGCGCTGGAGGGCTTTCGCCCCCATCTGCCCAAAAAACCAACCATCATCTGCGCCAACAAGGGCATTGAGCTGAAGACCTTGATGACCATGTCGCAGGTTGTGGACGACGTGCTTGCGCCGCTGAAGCCGCGCTTTGCCATGCTGTCCGGCCCGTCCTTTGCGGACGAAGTCAGCCGCGACATCCCCACCACCGTCACCCTCGGCTGCGCTGACGAAAAACGTGGCAAGGCCATTCAGGAAACGCTGTCCTCCGAGACGTTCCGCCTCTACACCACCACGGACTACCGCGGGGTGGAGCTTGGCGGCGCGCTCAAGAACATCATGGCCATTGCCGCCGGCGTCTCCGACGGCCTGAACTTCGGCTCCAACGCCCGCGCCGCCCTGATTACCCGCGGCCTTGCGGAAATGAGCCGCCTCGGCGAAGCACTGGGCGCCAAGGCCGCCACCTTCCAAGGCCTTTCCGGCCTCGGCGACTTGGTCCTGACCTGCACGGGCGACTCCTCGCGCAACCGCCAGGTGGGCCTTAAACTCGGACAGGGCCAGCGGTTGGTGGACATTCTGGAAGAAATGCGGTCGGTTGCCGAAGGCGTTAAAACCACGGAAGCCGTTTACACGCTGGGCCAAAAGCTCGGCGTCAGCCTGCCCATCACCGAACAGCTCTACGACGTCCTCTACAACGACAAAAACCCGCAGGACGCCGTGCACGAACTCATGACGCGCGGCCTCAAGGACGAATAGTCCCGCGCGGACAGACGCGAAACGACAAACGGCGGCTCCACAGGGGCCGCCGTTTTTTGTGGGCGGTTCCCCTCGCTTCCAGCATAGCCCCCCAAAAAAGCACAAAAAAAAGCCCACCAAAAGGTGGGCTTTAAATCGCAAAGTGTCTCGCTTAGTAGCGAGGACGACGCTCGCGGGGCTTGGATTCGTTCACTTTGATGTCGCGTCCGAGGAACTGCGAGCCGTCGAGCGTCTCAATAGCCTGTTCGGCACCTGCGGCTTCCATTTCCACGAAGCCGAAACCACGGGAACGACCGGTCTCACGATCTTCGATCACACGGGCAGAGGAAACCTCGCCGTAACCAGCAAAAAGGGTCTGAAGATCTTGATTGGTGCATTCCCAGGACAGATTGCCGACATAGATATTCTTGGTCAAAATAGATAAACTCCGAATAAAGTCATCCCCGAAAAAAGGTGGGGAAGTGTGTTGTGCAGATGCTCAGATGAACACTGCACTTCGCTCAAATCGATTTGTATGTTCTACATGCAACCGGAGAACAAAGTCAAACGTTTTTCTTCTGTATTTGCAAAATAAAAAATACGAGGTGCACGCCTTTTCCCATACAATGCCCAATACACTACCTTAAACAGCACATGTAAAATCAAAACATGAACTTTTGAGCATCATTTTCCCACTATACAGCCTTCCGCCCCTTAGCCTTTCACGTTCTTTTCCCGACTAAAACCCTACATCATATCCACCGCGCACCATCACCCCCTTTCTCTCGCCTTACTGCGTGCTGACAAATGCGGTTTCGCTCGCAAAAAAGCCCCCGGACCAATCCGGGGGCTTTCATTTTTGCCATAAACACATCGCGACCGGAGCGCACTCCTATACCCCAAGCCACTTCAGCCACAGCTTGCGCGTCCGCGGGCCGTCGAATTCGCAGAAGTAGATGCTCTGCCACGTCCCCAGTTGCAGGCGTCCGTCTTCGACCACGACCATCTGGTCGCAACCAAACATGCTGGACTTGATATGCGCGTCGGAGTTGCCTTCGGCGTGGTGGTAGTCGCCCCGGTGCGGGACGAGTTTTCGCATGTTGACGACGATATCGCGCATGACGTCGGGGTCCGCGCCCTCGTTGACCGTCACCGCGCCTGTGGTGTGCGGGCACCACAGGAGGAGTGCGCCGTCGGTCCAACCCATGGCGCGGACCTTGTCCTGTACAGCGGATGTGATGTTGACCAACTCTTCCCGGGACTGCGTTGGGATGACGAGACTCTCCACAGGCGCACCTCCATTTTCCACAGGGTCACTTGAAATATCCGGCCTTAGGCTGCCGCGTTATGACCTGCCCATGCAGGTCAGCCCACAGCCCCTTTCACCACAGACAACGCGGCCCCGCTGCGCAATACGCGGCGGGGCCGAAGCGTCACGGCGCGCTAGGCGCGGTAGCCGTGGGCAAAATTCTTGTCATACAATTTCGAGACATGCTCTTCGTCATCCTCGCCGGGCAGGATGAGGAAGACGGTTTGCCGGGTAAAGCCATTCTCGCGCGCAGTCACCGCAAGCTCCGAAAGCGTCGTATAGGCGAGGGTCTCCTCGGGCCAGCCCACGCGGTAGGCCACCACCACCCGGACATCGCCCGCCAGCCCTGCGGCTTCCAATTCACTTTGAAGGCCCTCCGGGTCACCTGCGGACAGGTAAATGGCCAGCGACGTGCCATGCCGCGCAAGTTCGCGCAGACGTTCGCCCTCGGGCACGGGCGTACGTCCCTCCATGCGGGTAATAATCAGCGTCTGCGTCTTCTCCGGCACGGTGAAGGACAGCCCTGCCGCGGCAGCGCCAGCAAAGGACGCCGTGACGCCGGGAACGACCTGCCACGTGATGCCGTCGGCATCCAGCAACCGCGCCTGCTCTCGCACCGCGCCATACAAGGCCGGGTCGCCCGTATGCACGCGCACAACGGACTTTCCCGCCGCCACGGCCTCGCGGATAAGGGCGTGGGTTTCGTCAAGGTTCATGGGCGCGGAGTCGTACACTTCGGCGTCCTCGCGCGCTTCGGCAACAATGGCGCGCGGCACAAGGGACCCGGCATAGATCACCACGTCGGCCTCGCGCACAAGGCGCTGCCCTTTCACGGTAATGAGCTCCGGGTCACCGGGACCAGCGCCCACAAACCACACATCCGGTCCGTCCTGAGAGGACGTCCCTGCCCTGCGCTCCGGCGCGGCGGACGCGCCATGGGCGCGCACGGCCTCCACGGTGGCGGTAATGGCGGCAAAAACCTCATCAATGGTCATATGCGAGGTATCGATGATAACGGCGTCATCAGCGGGGCGCAGCGGGGCTTCGGCGCGGTTTCGGTCCATGTCGTCGCGCTCGCGAATCTGCTGGGCCAATGCGGCAAGATCGGCGGGCTTGCCCATCTCCTGCAATTGCTTAAACCGGCGCTCGGCGCGCACTTCCGGCGTGGCGTCGAGGAAAATCTTGCATGTGGCGTCCGGGAAAACCACGGTGCCCATGTCGCGCCCCTCCACCACAAGGGAAGTCGCGCGGCCAAGGCGCTGCTGGGCCAGCTTCTGGAAGGCCCGCACCTGCGGCAGCACCGCCACGCGCGAAGCCATCATGCCCACCTCTTCCGTGCGGATTTCCTCACCGATACGGCGGCCATTGACGAACAGCGTCGACGCCTCGCCCTCACCGGACAACGTGAACTCCAACGCGGCAAGGCGCACGTCCAAGTCGTCGGCGGCCAGCGCATCCGCCCCGGAACCAAGCTCCAAGGCGGTGGTGCGGAACATGGCGCCCGTGTCCAGATAGGCCACACCCAAGGCTTGGGCGGTGCGGCGCGCCAGCGTGGTCTTTCCTACACCGGCAGGTCCGTCAATAGTCACAATAAGCGGCTTAGGCATCGGCCAGAATCTCCTTGGCGGTGGCGATGAATTCGCGGTTTTCCTCCGCGCTGCCGATGCTGATGCGCACCGAGCGCGGCATATTGTAGCTGCCCATAGGACGGATAATAATACCGCGCTGGAGCAAACGCTCCACAAATTCGCCCGCATCCAGCGGCGAAGCGGCTGGCATCTCCGTCAGCAGAAAGTTGGCCTGCGAGGGATGCACCGTAAAGCCCATCTCCGTCAACTCCGCGCGCAGATACTGCCGTCCTTCACTTACAGCGCGGCGGGTGGCGCGGACAAAATCCGCATCCTCAAGGGCGGCAAGCCC
>NZ_JBUDSW010000155.1:0-8777 GCF_054921475.1 Desulfobaculum sp.
CGGGCTGCGCCGGGCGAGCCGCCCGCCGATTGGGGTAAAGTTATGCCTCGGCCGGGGTGGTTTCGGTTTCCGTTTCCGTCTCCGCCGCGGGGGCTTCGGCCTCATCGTCTTCAATGACGCCCAGATGCTTGAGCAGGGCCGTCTCGATGGTTTGGGCCAGTTCCGTGTTTTCCTGCAGCATGGCGCGGACGTTCTCCTTGCCCTGCCCAAGACGCTCGGAACCATAGGCGTACCACGAGCCGCTCTTCTCCACGATGCCGTTATCGACGCCCATGTCCAGAAGCTCACCCTCGCGGGAGATGCCGGTGCCGTAGAGCACGTCGAACTGGGCCTCGCGGAACGGCGGGGCGACCTTGTTCTTCACCACCTTCACGCGGGCGCGGATGCCGTAGGATTCTTCCTTGTCCTTCAAGGTCTGAATGCGGCGGATGTCCATGCGGATGGAGGAGTAGAACTTGAGGGCGTTACCACCGGTGGTGGTCTCGGGGCTGCCGTAGCCCGTCATGCCGATCTTCATACGGATCTGGTTGATGAACATGACGGAAGCGCGGGACTTATGGATGGTACCCGTCAACTTTCTGAGGGCGTGGGACATCAGGCGCGCCTGTCCGCCCACCTGCGTCTCGCCCATGTTCCCCTCCAGCTCGGCCTGCGGGATGAGCGCGGCAACGGAGTCGATGACGATGATGTCCACGGCTCCGGAGCGCACGAGCATGTCGGCGATGTCTAGCGCCTGCTCGCCGTAGTCCGGCTGGGAGATGATGAGCTCCTCGGTGTTCACACCGAGGCGACGGGCATATTTAATATCCAGAGCGTGCTCCGCGTCGATAAACGCGGCAACGCCGCCCTGCTTCTGGCATTCTGCAATGATATGCAGGGTCAGCGTGGTCTTACCCGAAGATTCGGGACCGTAGACCTCGGTGACGCGACCCTGTGGGATGCCCCCGATACCCAGCGCCATGTCCAATGCAATGGAGCCTGTGGGAATGATCGGTATATTGACATGCGCATCGTCGGACAGCTTCATGACAGAACCCTGACCGTACTTGCGCTCAATGGTCGACAGAGCGGTGCTCAATGCCTCCCTGCGCATTTCTTCGGGACTCAGCTGCTGGGTACGACGTTTGGCCATATGTATCACTCCATGAAATATTTATAGCGAAAGCCTCCGACACATAGCAGAACCCCCGCCGTCCGGCAACTGCGCACGTGTCCCCGCACGGGAGGCGGCAGGACAAAAATTGTGCGCAGAGAACATTCCGACCATTTCTCTCGGAATCATTGACGAAGCCGCTTGGCATAAGGTTTTCCCGCCTGCCTCACCCCTTGCCACCCGCGCCGAGCATGGGTATAGCCTTTCTTCCCATGACCAAGAACACCACATACGACGCCCTGGCCCTGTTTTCGGCCGGGCTCGATTCACTCTTGTCGGCCAAGGTTCTTCAGGCACAAGGCCTCCGCGTCAAATGCCTGCACTTTGTCACGCCCTTTTTTGGGCATCCGGGCCGCGTGCGCGGCTGGCGCAAAACCTACGGACTGGACATCGACGTCGTCAACATCGGCGACGACTACGTCCAGATGATGCTTGATAAGCCGAAGTACGGCTTTGGCAAGTATTACAATCCGTGCGTGGACTGCAAAATCATCATGCTGCGCCACACCCGCCAGCTGCTGGAGAAGTACGGCGCCACCTTCATCGCCACCGGCGAGGTGGTGGGCCAGCGGCCCATGTCCCAGCGCCGGGACGCCATGAACTCCGTCATCAACGAGTCCGGCACCGAAGGTCTGCTGCTGCGCCCGCTGTGCGCCAAAACCCTGCCGCCCACGCCCATGGAGGAATCCGGTCTGGTGGACCGCGAACGCCTGTACGGCATCTCCGGCCGTGGCCGCAAGGACCAGCTGCGCCTTGCCGAAGAAGTCGGCATCACGGACATCCCCACCCCCGCAGGCGGCTGCCGCCTGACGGAGCAGGCCTCGGCCTGCCGCTACGCGCCGGTCTTCCAGCACCACCCCGCGCCCACGGCGCAGGACTTCTACCTGTCCAACGTGGGGCGGCAGTACTGGGCGGGCACGCACTGGCTGACCATTGGCCGCGACCAGCATAGTAATGAAATGATCCGCCGCAACATCACCGAGACGGACCTCGTCTTTGACGTGGTGGGCTATCCCGGCCCGCTGGCGCTGGGGCGTCAATTTGCCGGCGCATGGACCGAAGACGCCGTGCGCGACGCCGCCGCCTTTATGGCGTCGTTCTCGCCCAAGGCGCGCCGCGCGGAAACGGACATCACCGTTACCGTCACGCAGGGCGACACCGAACACACCGTCACCATTTACCCTTCACGCGAGACGGCGCTTGGCTGGAAGGAATGCACCTGGCAGGACGCCATACCAACGCGCAATGCCATGGACCCCAAAAAGCGCTAGCGGCACGGGTATTGCTACATATTCCACAAAGCCTGGTCAGTACGCGAACCGGGTGTCCTGAGGCGAATCAACACCACAGAAACGAGCCGGGTAACGGCCACGATTTTCATTACGATTCGACCCGGACGCCACCGCGGCTGGACCGGGCTTTTCCGTGTCGTTCCATGGTTGCCAACACCCGCTGCTTCATGATGTGGTACGCACACGCATCACCCAGTATCCGACAACTCACCCAACATTCATCTGCGCTCCGACGGCCCTCTGCCTGCGGCATGCCCGGACGGACCTGATTCTTGAGGATTTCATGCTCATTCAGTTCGTGTTCATTCTCATAAGCGCCGCGCTGCTCTGGTTCGGCGCGGAAGTTATTGTTGACGCCGCTGCGGCCATTGCGCGCCGTTTCAAGGTACCGGAACTGATCATCGGCCTGACCATCGTTGCCATTGGCACGTCGGCCCCGGAATTTCTGGTCACCGCGTCCGCGGCCTTCAAGGGGCTGTCGGACATTTCGCTGTCCAATGTTGTTGGGTCCAATATCTTCAACCTTGGCATCATTCTCGGCTCCATGGCCATGCTGCGCCCCATCGCCGCGGCAAAGCCCGTACTGAAGCGCGACGGCCTGCTGCTGCTTGGTGTTGTGGGCTTTATTACCCTCACCACGCTGGATGGCACCCTCAGCCGCGTGGACGGCACAATTTTGCTGGGCACCCTTGTCACGTACATCTGCGTGCTTATTCTGCGGCGTCCCAAGACCGCCTGCACCGAGGAGCCCGCCTGTGACGAACGTATCGCCACATGGCTGGACGCGCCCAAACTGCTGGTGGGCTTTGTGTGCGTGTCCTTCGGCGGCAGTCTGATGGTGGACGCGGCAACGGAATTGGCGCGCCACATCGGCGTTTCGGAATGGGCCATTGGCGTGACCATTGTTGCCGCAGGCACCAGCCTGCCGGAGCTTGTCACCTGCCTTGCGGCGTCGGTCCGCGGCAAAAACGACATGCTGCTTGGCAACCTCATCGGCTCGGACCTGTTCAACTTTTGCGGCGTGCTCGGTTTGACCAGCCTGCTGCATCCGCTGGCCATTTCCGGCGCGGCCACCACGAGCCTGCTTATGCTGGTTGGCTCCGTGGCCATTGTGCTGCTGTGCATCCGCACAGGCTGGGAGGTCAGCCGCAAGGAAGGACTGCTTTTGCTGCTGCTTGGACTGGTGCGCTGGGTTCCATCGCTGTTGTAGAACAGTTGCGCGATGTGAAAAACCCTGCACTTTCGCCACATTCTACGCCGCACCCCCCGGTGGCACTTGCCAGTTTGCGCAATCGGTATTAGATTCACCCATACGTAAAACGCCTCAAATATCCTCAAGGAGGACATACAATGAACAGATTCGGTAGTGTCAGCAGCTCGCAGACGCGCTCCATCGAGGGCGTGAACGCGTTCATGCGTGGCGTGTATAACTGGATGGCCGCTGGCCTTGGCGTCACCGCGCTGTGCGCCTTCCTTACGGCGTCCAGCCCCGCCATGCTGAACCTGCTCTTTGGCGGGTCCATCATGGGCTACGTCATCATCTTCGCGCCCTTTATCATGGTGCTTTTCCTGTCTGCTGGCATCCAGCGCATGAGCGCCGGCATGGCAACGGGCATGTTCCTGGCCTACAGCGCGCTGATGGGGCTGTCGCTGTCCAGCATCCTGCTGGTATACTCCGGCCAGAGCATCTTTATGACCTTTGTCATTTGCGCGGGTATGTTCGCGGGTATGAGCATCTATGGCATGACCACGAAGAAGGACCTCACCTCGTGGGGGAGCTTCCTGTTCATGGGCCTCATCGGCATCATCATTGCCTCCATCGTGAACATCTTCGTCGGCAGCTCTGCGCTGCAGTGGGGCATTTCCGTGCTTGGCGTGGTCATCTTCACGGGTCTGACGGCGTACGACACCCAGCGCCTGCGCATGATGGGCGAGTCCGCGCCCCATGGCGACCACACCGCCATCCGCCGCGGCACCATCCTTGGCGCACTGACCCTGTACCTTGACTTCATCAACCTGTTCCTCATGCTCCTCAGGCTCTTTGGAGCCTCCCGAGACTAAGCCTTCCCGGGGGTGGCGCAGTGCCACCCCCTTTTTTTATCTATGAGCAACGTACTCTCTCTCCAACAGACCCTCGCCCCGCTGCTCTATCTGCCCAGCCGCCTTTACGCACGCCTTATGCGCGCCCGCCGCGAATGGTATGAACATGGCCGCATCCTCTCCCACCGCCCGCCGCGCCCCTGCGTCAGCATTGGCAATATCGGCTGGGGCGGCAGTGGCAAAACGCCGCTGACGGAATGGCTGATGCGCTGGAGCGAGCGCCACGACGTCAGCTCCGCCGTGCTCACGCGCGGCTACGGGGCCAATCCGCCCGGTCCGCACTACCTTGTCACCCCGGACAGCACGCCGCAGGAAGCCGGAGACGAACCCCTGCTCCTTGCGCGCTCGTGCCCGGAGGCGCGCGTTATTGTGGACCCGGACCGCACCCGCGCCGCCAAATGGGCATGGCGCGAGTTCCGCCCCGACCTTTTTCTGCTGGACGACGGCTTCCAGCACCTGAAAGTGCAGCGCGACCTCGACCTTGTGCTGCTGCGCCCCAAGGACCTCATCGACCAATGGAACTCGGTGATTCCCGCCGGGTCGTGGCGCGAGGATGAAGGCGCACTCACCCGCGCCGCCGCGTTCCTCATCAAATGCCAAGAGGACGAGTTCCAGTCGCTGGAACCGCTCATTCAGGAGCGCCTCGCGAAGTACAACGCGCCGGTGTTCAATTTTTCCTTTAAGCCCCTTGGCATCAAGCGGCTGGATGTTGCCGACTCCGCGCGCACCTTTGGCGGCGCGCCCTACACCCTCGTCACTGGCGTCGGCGAGCCTGACCAAGTGGTGGAAACCACGGAAATCCTGCTGGGAGACCGTCCGTCGCTGCACCTGCGGTTTGACGACCACTACACCTACACCCAGCGCGACTGGGACGAAATCCGCAACCAGTCGGACCTGAAAAACATCCGCCACATCCTCTGCACGGCCAAGGATGCCGTGAAGCTGGCGCGCTTTGAGCCGCGCAATCTGTGGACCTTTGACCACACGCTGGAGTTTGGTCCGGCCTACTTCGCGGAGACGACCTTCCCCAACTGGTGGGAAGAATGGTGGACCATCCTCCGCCCCCGCGACTAACGCCCCGCGCGGCGCAGCCGTCCTCAGCGCCGCCACATTGAACGGGCCCCGGCCCTTCATCCGCCGCCACACGCTGGCCGCGCCGCCAAGCACGCGCCGCGCCGTTCCAAAGCCACACGCCCAAACGGCTGGACACAGCGCGCCCAGACCAGCACAGTACAACAATGCCGGATTTCTCCGACAAAAAAATTTCACATCCAAAGGATACGATAAAACCATTATGGCAAGTAAACGAAAGAAAAGACGTTCCCGGTCCGGCGAGGACACACGTCCCGCCCAGCGCGGCATCAATCCGCGCAATCTGCTGAAGCTCTTCAAGGATGTCGGCCGCCCCATGCGCATCGCCGAAATCCTCTCCCGCCTGCAGGAGGGCAAAGGCGCCAAGCGCGCGCTCAAGGACCTGCTGCGCTCCCTTGAGGACGACGGCAAAATCATCCGCACCAAGGGCGGCGCCTACGGGCTGACCGAAAGCATGTCCCTTGTCACGGGCACCTTGGAGGTTCAGCGCTCCGGTGTCGGCTTCCTCATCCCCGAGGACAAGCGCCGCAAGGATATTTTCATCAGCCCCAACAACTTTGGCGATGCCTGGAACGGCGACCGCGTGGTTGCCGCCGTCATCCCCGCCGCCCGCAAGGGCAAAAGCCCGGAAGGCCGCATCGTCCGCGTTCTGGACCGCTCCCTGCGCAAGATTACGGTGCGCCTCATCAAGCGCCTTGGCCCGGACATGTTCATCTCCCACCCCACGGATACCAAGCTCCAGTTCAACATCATGTGCGACACCGAGCCGCTGGACGAAGAACCGGCGCTTGGGGATATCGTCTCCGTGCTGCCCGGTGAAAAGCTGGACCACAAGCTGTGGGCCGGTGACGCCGTGGAAGCCCTTGGCGCCGAGGACGATGTGTCCGTGCAGGAGGGGCTGGTGAAGATGATGCACGGCGTGCCGCGCAAGTTCCCCAACAGCGCCCTGACTGAGGCGCAGCAGTTGCCCGTTGAACCGAGCGAGGCAGACTTTGCAGGCCGCAAGGACCTGCGCGACCTGCCGCTGGTCACCATCGACGGCGCAACGGCCCGCGACTTTGACGACGCCATCTGCGTGCGCCCCGAGGGCAAGGGCTACCGCCTGTGGGTTGCCATTGCCGACGTCAGCCACTACGTGCGCCCCGGCAGCGGGCTGGATAAGGAAGCCATAGAGCGCGGCAACTCCTACTATTTCCCCCAGTCCGTGGAACCCATGTTCCCGGAGGCGCTCTCCAACGGCCTGTGCAGCCTGAACCCGAACGTCAACCGCCTCGCCATGGTGGCCGAGATGGTCATCGGCAAGGACGGCCAGTGCAGCGGCGAAACGTTCTACCCCGCCGTCATCCGCAGCCATGCGCGCCTGACCTACTCGCAGGTGCACCGCATCCTGCAGGAGAAGGACGAGGGCGAACGCTCCGCCGTCAGCCATGTTGTCCCCATGCTGGAGGACACCGAGCGCCTGGCCCACATCCTGAACCGTATGCGGCAGGACCGCGGCACCCTGGACTTTGACCTGCCCGAGCCGGAAATCTTTTTCGACATGGACGGCGTGGCCACGGACATTCAGCCCAAGGCGCGCACCTTCTCCCACCAAATTGTGGAGGAGTTCATGATTGCCGCCAACGAGGCTGTGGCGCGTTTTCTGGAAAACCGGGATATGCCCTGCCTCTACCGCGTGCACCCCTCGCCGGATGCGGAAAAGCTCCAGTCCGTCTTTAAGATGCTGGCGCGCACCGAGCTTGGGTCCAAGATTCCCAAGTCTCCCTCACCGCAGGCCGTGCGCGAGCTGATTGCCGCCGCCGAGGGCACGGATATGGAATTCATTGTGGGCCGCCTTGTGCTGCGCTCCATGATGCAGGCCAGCTACGGTCCGGACAACGAGGGCCACTACGGCCTTGCCTCGGACTGCTACTGCCACTTCACCTCGCCCATCCGCCGCTACGCCGACCTTGTCATCCACCGCTCGGTCAAGGCGGCCCTCGGCTTTGGCGATGTGCCCGCGCCGGAATTTGACACCCTTGCCGACCTTGGCGACCACCTGAGCGCCCGCGAACGCGTCGCCATGAAGGCCGAACGCGAAATCCTGCGCCGCGTGACCATCCTATTCCTGCGCGACAAGGTTGGCGCGGAGTTTACAGGCATCATCAACGGTGTGGCGGACTTTGGCTTCTGGGTGGAGCTCAATGAAGTCATGGCCGAGGGGCTTGTGCGCCTTTCCACGCTGGAGGACGACTACTACGCCTATATGGCGGACCGGCAGGAAATCTGGGGCGAGCGCACCAAGAAGCGCTTTGGCATCGGCCAGAGCGTGCGGGTGTTCCTGCGTGACGTGAACCTGTCGCGCCTTGAGGTGAATCTGGAACTCGTCGAGTCCTAGCCTTACCTTTCTGTCACCACGACGGGCGGGACGCGCACTGCGTATCCCGCCCTTTTTTTGCGCCATGGCGCCGCGCCCCCAAAGCCCTGCCACCCGCCACGATTCAGCAACGCTCTACATTATGTGAAATCTATAACTTAATGATCGCGATCACAAAATTTCTGCGTCGCCCAAACGACATTGCAAGATGTTGTTTTTATTACTGTTTTTTCAGAGCGCTGCGTATTACGCAGTAGGAATGAGTGTTTACTTTTGGCTAACCTACTCATTTATATGGTACTTTTTTCTCTACTAAAAAAGTGAACAAACCCCTTGCCATGCCATGTGAAAATATCTACATAGAACTCACGAGCGAACGATGAGCCCCATCGACCTCGACGTAAAGCCATGTTGGATACTCTGGATGTCTTTACGCTCATAAAAGCCCTCATACTGCTGGCGACCGGGCCTCCCTCCTTTGGGTACAGCCTGTGTTCACATTCTCGAATCCAAGAAGCACTCCAGCAGTTTTGGCGCATAGAGCCAATCCGTATCCCACTCTTTGGTGACCGGGCTCCCACCTCGGTCCCGCCCATTTCCCGCACGCGCCGCGCACCGTCCTCCAAACAGCCACGCGGCGCGTGCGGAACATGGAACCATCCGGCGCTTTGCGCCGGTCTTTGACCTCCATACCTACATCACACGAATGCTGTCACGCCGCGGCCATCCCTCCGCCGCGGTGTGCCCTGCGGCCCTTCCGGCACCTGCCGGAAGGGCGCATTGG
>NZ_JBUDSW010000156.1:0-8765 GCF_054921475.1 Desulfobaculum sp.
GAGGGGAACCTGATTCGTACTGTGTGCTGTATGCGGGCCGCCGGCTGCGTCGAGCATCTGCTCGGCATTGCCGTGGTCCGCCGTCAAAAGAATCCGTCCGCCGCGTTCAAGAACGGCGGGAACAACGCGCGCCACGCATTCGTCCACCACGGAAACGGCCTTGCACGCCGCCGGAATAATTCCGGTGTGCCCCACCATGTCCAAGTTGGCAAAGTTCAGCACCGCAAAGTCGTAGCCCTTGTTCTTCCACAGGTCCACAAAGGCGTCGGTCACCTCGCGGGCGCTCATTTCGGGCTTTTCGTCGTAGGTTGCCACCTCGCGCGGGGACGGCACCAGCTTGCGGTCCTCCCCGTCAAAGGGCTCCTCGCGTCCGCCGTTGAAGAAATACGTCACGTGGGCGTACTTCTCCGTCTCCGCAATGCGCAGCTGCTTCAGCCCCATGCGCGACACCACCTCGCCAAGGCCGTCGGCAATGCCCTCGGGGGCAAAGGCCACAGGCAGCGGAAAGGCGGACTCGTACATGGTCATGGTGGTCAGCGCCGCCAGCTTGGGCCGACGCTCCCGCTCAAATTCCGCAAAGTCGTCGTCAAACAGCGTGCGCACAATCTGGCGCGCGCGGTCGGCGCGGAAGTTAAAGAAGAACACGCCGTCGCCATCCTCAAGGCGGGCAACGGGCGAACCATTACCATCCATGACGATGAGGGGCTTTATGAACTCGTCGTACTCTCCGGCCTCGTAGGCCTCGCGTACGGCAATAACGGGGTCGGCAACCATTTTGCCCTTGGCACGGGTCAGCGCGTCGTAAGCAAGGGCGTTGCGCTCCCAGCGCTTGTCACGGTCCATGGCGTAATAGCGGCCCGTCACCGTGGCAATGCGGCCATGGCCGATGCGGTCCATCTCCGCCTGCAACGCGGCAAGGTAGCCCGCGCCGCTATCCGGCGCAGTGTCGCGGCCATCCATAAAGCAGTGCACCACAGCATCCACCCCGGCCTCCTTGGCAACGGCCAAGAGGGCATACAGGTGGTTAATGTGGCTATGCACACCGCCATCGGACAACAGCCCCATCAAATGCAGACGCCCGCCGGACGCCTTGATGGCATCCAGCAGGTCCACAATGGCAGGACGTGTGGCGAGGGAGCCGTCCTCCATGGCAATGTCGATGCGCGTCATGTCCTGATAGACAACGCGGCCCGCACCGATATTCATATGGCCGACCTCGGAGTTGCCCATGAACCCGTCCGGCAATCCCACCGCGCGTCCGGAACAGTCGAGGACCGTTGCCGGATAGGCGTCCTTGAGGCTGTCGATGTACGGCGTTCCGGCCAGACACACGGCGTTGCCGTCCGTCGCGGGGGCAATGCCCCAGCCGTCGAGGATGAGAAGCAGAGTGGGTTTCGGTTCAGACATGGTTCCTCCTTGGGGTCGGCCACCAATTTACCGTGGTGGGAGCGGGGTGTCGCACGCGCCCATGGCGGGCGCGGTGGCGCAGCGGCTCATCGGCCGCGTGGGGACGCTAGGCGTCAGCTTCCGGCAGGTCCAGCTCGACCTTTTCGGCTTCGGCCCACAGGCCTTCCAGATTGTAGAAGCCGCGGGTGTCGTCCTGAAAGATGTGAACCAGCACGTCGTTAAGGTCCACAAGGATCCAGCCGCCGGTCTTGTAGCCTTCCATACCGAGGTACTCCACGCCTTCCTCGCCGCTGCGGTCAAGGACGTGGTCGGCAAGGGCCTGGGCGTGCTTCACGCTGCCGGCGGTCACCACCACCAGTCCTTCGGTGATGCTGCACAGTCCGGCAACATCAAGGGCCACGACGTCGCGTCCCTTCTTTTCGTCAAGCCACACAGCCACGCGCTTCATGGTCTCAACGGTTCCAAGGGTCGTGTTCTCGGAATTCTGCATAATTGGGAAAAGCTCCTTTTGGTGTCGTCGCCAAGGCTCTGGAGTGGCCTCCGGCCCCGGTCAACGCGGAAATATTTCTGGCCGTCCGGCGGGCGGACGGCGGGATGCACACATGTTCTGGACGCGGCAAGGCGCCACGCACCACCCGGACAGGATACCCTCCCTGTGGCGCATGTCCAGTCGCGGTCACGCGCGTGTGCGCGTACGCCGCGCGACATCACATAAAGCATTTCACACTTGCCCGCAATGATAGCCAAATGCGCAAAAGCCGCCCCAAAACACGGCCAGCGGCTCCCGAGCGGCCAACGGGAGAAAAATCACCCGCCATTTCAGATGGATAGCACGGCGCCCCCATCCAAAACCGCAGCCAAACACCGGATACACAGCGCACCGCCCGCGCGAATTTTCTTCGCCGCGCGGCAACAGGCGGGACTTTTCTGCCCAATTCAGGCCCACGCGCCTACGCAGACGTGCCCTCTCCGCCCCCGCCGTCCACCTCGGCCAACAGCCAGAGCAGGTCGCCGCCGGAAACCACCTGCGCCGCCGGATAGCGCCGCGCGGCCTCGGCAGGCTGGGTGACCATCTCCCGGACGATGCCGGCCTTGTGCGGCCCGGTAGCGAGGAAGACCACCAGCCGCGCCGCCGCACACAGCGGCAGGGTTATGGTTACCCGCTGCGATACGGCCGCATCCGGCGGAGCAAGCGCCGGAACCACAAGCCGCGCCCGCTCATCAAGGGCCGTGCTGTAGGGAAAAAGTGATGCGGTATGGCCATCGTCGCCCATGCCAAGCAGAACCACATCCAGCACCGGAACACCCTGCGTTGCGGCAAGGCCGCGCTCCTGCGTCACACCGCGCAAGGTGGCCTCGTACTGCGCGGCGGCCTCTGCGGCGTCGCCACTCTCGCCCGCTATGCGCATGACGTTGGCGGCGGGGAGAGGCACGCGGGACAGCAGTGTCTGGTGCGCCATGTGGGCGTTGCTGGCGGGGTCGTCCGGCGGCACCATGCGTTCATCACCATAGAAGACAAGAATGTCCGCCCACGGCATGTCCGCCTCCTGCGCAAGGAGTTCATAGGTGCGGCGCGGGGTGGACCCACCGGCCAGCATCAGGGCGGCAACGCCGCGCTGGGACACTGCGGCGCGGCACGCCTCGGCAATACGCCGCGCGGCCTCGCGCGCCATGGCCTCACGCGTGGCAAAGACCAGTGCCTGCGCGCCGGGGACGGCGTAGTCATCGGGCTGTGTATATGCCGGGTGCATCGTCATGCTGTACTCCATCCTGTCTGTAGAAGGTCACCACGTGTCTGCATGCGGGGCGGTTTCATCCCATTTTTGCGCCACAACATGCTTCTGCGGGCGCAAAAAGGGTTGACGCGCTCCATGCGGATTGGGCAAGGTTGCCGATACTTCAACGCACTGTGGGAAATGCGAAGTCCCGCAGATGCGCGCCGCGGCGCTGTGCACCAGTGCAGTGCCCACCCCTGCTTTTTCATACACCATAAACGGTACATGTACTCGAGAGGAGACCAGGCAATGATCTATGATGTCGAAACTGAAACCATGCCAAGAGAAGAGCTGGAGACACTCCAACTCAAGCGGCTGCAGAACCTTGTGGAACGTGTGTACGCCAACGTTCCGTTTTACCGCAAGCGCCTTGATGAAAAAGGCGTCAAACCCGCCGACATTCGCAGCCTCGCCGACATCCAGTACCTCCCGTTTACCGAAAAGCAGGATCTTCGCAACAACTACCCCTTTGGCCTTTTTGCCGTCCCGCGCGAGAACGTGGTGCGCATCCATTCCTCCAGCGGCACCACCGGCAAGGCCACGGTTGTGGGCTACACCAAGCGCGATGTAAAAAACTGGGCCACGCTGATGGCCCGCTCGTTCATGGCGGCTGGCGCAAGCTCTGCGGATATTGTCCACAACGCCTACGGCTACGGCCTGTTCACGGGCGGGCTTGGCGTGCACTACGGCGCGGAAGAGCTGGGCGCGACCATCGTTCCCGTCTCCGGCGGCGGGACGAGGCGTCAGGTGCAGCTGCTGCGCGACTTTGGCCCCACGGTTATCTGTAGCACGCCGTCCTACATGCAGTATCTTATTGAGGCATCAAACGATGCGGGCATGGACATACGCGAACTGCCGCTGCGCGTCGGCATCTTCGGCGCGGAACCGTGGACCGAGGAGATGCGGCGCGACCTTGAAGCGCGCCTTGGCATCACCGCCATTGATATTTACGGCCTGTCCGAAATCATGGGCCCGGGCGTGGCGTGCGAGTGCCGCGCCGCCCAGAACGGCCTGCACCTGGCCGAGGACCACTTCCTGCCCGAAATCATCGACCCCAAAACCGGCGAGACCCTGCCCCCCGGCTCCGTTGGCGAACTGGTCATCACCACGCTGACCAAGGAAGCCCTGCCCCTCTTGCGCTACCGCACGCGCGACCTCACCAAGCTGGACTACGTGCCCTGCAAGTGTGGCCGCACCCTCGTGCGCATGCACCGCATCATGGGCCGCAGCGACGATATGCTCATCATCCGCGGCGTGAACGTCTTCCCCTCGCAGATTGAAAGCATCATTCTGGAAACCGAGGGCACCGCCCCGCACTACCAGATCATCGTTGGCCGTCACGGTTCTCTGGATACGCTGGAAATTCAGGTGGAAGTGGACGAGAAGTTCCTCAGCGACGAAATCCGGGGCCTGCAGGCTCTGGAGCGCAAAATTCAGAAAAGCATCAAGGAATTCCTCGGCGTTACCGCCAAGGTCAAACTGGTGGAGCCAAAGACCATCGAGCGCTCCGAGGGCAAGGCCAAGCGCATCATTGACCAGCGCTAGCACAGCCCGGCGCGGCGGGCCAAAAGATGCTCAGCCGCGCCCCACATGGCTTGCCATAAGAACCAGTTATCGCGTACAAGACAGAAATCGCTGTTTCTACATGAAGCGGCGACGGCAAACGAAAGCTGAAACGGGAGACACCATACAATGAAAGCCGAACAGATTTCCATCTTTCTGGAGAACAGAGCAGGCCGCTTGGCCGAAGTCACGCGCGTGCTAAGCGAAAACTCGGTGAACATCCGGGCGCTGTCTCTGGCCGACACCTCGGACTTCGGCATCCTGCGCCTCATCGTTGACGACTTTGACAGGGCCAAGGCCGTGCTCAAGGACAACGGCTTTACCGTGGGCCGCACCACCGTTGTGGCGGCCGAAGTAACGGACCAGCCCGGCGGCCTGCATGCCATCCTCGACATGCTCTCCGCTGAGGGCGTTAACGTGGAATACATGTACGCCTTCGTCCAGCAGTCCGGAGAGGACGCCACCATGATCTTCCGTTTCGACCGCACGGACAAGGCCATTGAGACCTTGCAGCGCAACAACGTGAAGATTATCCCCGGCGCTGAGCTCTACAAAATGTAGCCTCCGGCGGATTTCGGACGACAAAGCATACAGCATATACAAGGGCGGCCTCCTTACGGAAGCCGCCCTTTTTGTTCTGGCCGTATGCCGGGCGCGCCGCAACGCGCCGCAGTAGCGCTACTGCTTGGCGGGCTGCGCCTCGCCCTGCGGGTACAGGTGCACATCGCGCTGGGGGAAGGGAATGGTGATGCCTTCGGCGTCGAACGCCTTTTTGATGGCTTCCATCAGCGCCCAGTAGATGCTCCAGTATTCCTCGGTCTTCACCCACGGGCGCACCACAAGGTTCACGCTGGAGTCGCCAAGGGTGTGGACGGCAACAACGGTTTCCGGATCGTCCAAAATGCGCGACTCCTTGGCGAGGGTCTTCCACACCACGTCCTTGGCCTTGTCGATGTCATCGTCGTAGGCAATGCCAAAGGTAAAGTCTATGCGGCGGATGGGGTTGGCGGTCACGTTGGTGATGACGTCGCCCATCAGCATGGAGTTGGGGATAATGATGCGCTGGTTGTCCGGCGTCACCATGATGGTGTTGAAAATGGTCAGGCGCTCCACGGTGCCGGCAACGCCAGCGCCAAGGACATAGTCGCCTACCTTAAAGGGCCGAAAGACCACCAGCATCACGCCGGAAGCAAAGTTCGACAGCGAGTCCTTCAGGGCAAGGCCGACGGCAAGACCGGCAGCGCCAAAGACCGCGATAAGCGACGTCACATTCACGCCCAAATGCGCCAGCGCGGCGATGCCCACGGCGGTCAGCAGCGTGTAGTACGTGACGCCGCTCAGAAAGTTGGCCAGCAGTTGGTCCGCGGCCCCGCGCCCCGCAATGCGGGACACGCCTTCGCCAATGAGCTTGGCCACCCACCGGCCCAGCAAAAAGATAATAATGGCTACGGGCAGGCGCAGGCCATTTTTCACCAGCCAAGCAAGGGCGAGTGTGGACCACTCGCTGAATTCAGCTACAGGCAGTATTGTCGATAGATCCATTCTGTTTCCTCCGTTTCAACTCTCGGCGCGTTCGCGTGAGCATTCTGTGCGAATCATCCCTTAGGATATAGCGTATGCGCCCCGCAAGGAAAAGCCACAAAACACCTTGCCTCCACCGCGCCTTACCTCTGGCCCCGCGCCCGCTCTCCCGCTATGATCGCCTCAGGCGGCGTGCAGTCCACGCCCAAAAGACGCCCCAAGACGTCAGGAGCCACCATGGACCAGACCAATTTTACCAACCTCGGCGCCAACCACTGGCGACTGCCCCGCCGCGGGACGATGCAGACCGACGCGGATTTTTTCGCCTCCAGCGACCTGCTGCGCGCCATGGAGGACGACGTGCGCCGCCAGCTGTGCGCTGTGGCGTCCTTGCCCGGCATCCGGGGCGCGGCCATCGCCATGCCCGACGCCCATGTGGGCTATGGATTTCCCATCGGCGGCATAGGCGCTTTTGACCCCGCGCACGGCGGCATTGTCAGCGCGGGCGGCGTTGGGTTCGACATTGCCTGCGGCGTACGCTGCCTGCGCACCGGCCTGCACAAAAGCGATATTCTCCGCGCGCAGGACGAGCTGGCGGACACGCTGTATACAGCCATCCCCAGCGGTCTTGGCACTGGCGGCTCCATCCGCCTGTCGAAGCAGGAGGCCACCGCCCTGCTGCGGGACGGCGCCAAGTGGGCCGTCCAGCGCGGCTACGGCTCGCAGGCGGACCTTGACCATACCGAGGAGCGTGGACGCATGGCCGGGGCCGACCCGGACGCCGTGTCGGAAAAAGCCATGACGCGCCTGCGCGACGCCATCGGCACCCTTGGCTCCGGCAACCACTATCTGGAAGTGCAATACATCGAGACCGTGTACGACGCCCGCGCCGCCGACGCCTATGGCATTGCCGAGGGCGACGTGCTGGTCAGCATCCATTGCGGCTCGCGCGGGCTGGGGCACCAAATCGGCACGGACTACCTTGCGCGGATGCTTGACGAAATGCCCGCCCATGGCCTGCCCATCACGGACCGCCAGCTTGCCTGCGCCCCGGCGGCCTCGCCCCTTGGGCAGGCGTATCTGGCGGCCATGCGTTGCGGCATCAATTGCGCCCTTGCCAACCGGCAAGTGCTCAGCCACCTCACGCGCGAGGCCTTTGCCCGCGTCTTCCCCGAGGCGCGGCTGTCCCTCATCTACGACGTGGCGCACAACACCTGCAAGGAGGAGCGCCACACCGTGGGCGGTGGCAGCGCCGCCCTGCTGGTGCACCGCAAGGGCGCAACCCGCGCTTTGCCGCCGGGGCACCCGGACCTGCCGTCCGCCTACGCCGCCGTAGGCCAGCCCGCCTTCATCGGCGGCAGTATGGGCACGGCGTCCTTCATTCTCACGGGAACGGACTACGGCATGCGCGTGGCCTTCGGGTCCATCTGCCATGGCGCGGGCCGCAGTATGAGCCGCAAAAAGGCGCAGAAAACCTTTCGCGGCGGTCAGGTGCTCTCGGACTTGCGGGACCACGGCATCGTCATCCGCAGCGGCTCCACGCGCGGCGCGGCAGAGGAAGCGCCGGGAGCCTATAAGGACATCGACGCCGTGGTGCGCGCGGTGACGGACGCAGGCATCGCCAAGGCAGTGGCGCGTGTGCGGCCCTTGGTCTGCGTGAAGGGGTAACCGGCGGCCAGCCCCGCGCAGTTTTGCCGCGTCGCCCGCTTGCGCCGCATCCGTCCATTTTGCCGCGCGCCGCGCGCGAAAAAGCGCGGCGGAGTTCCTCCCGCGCGTCGGTTTGTGGTATGCTTTACCGATGCTCCACACCCTTGTGCGCAACCAGATGCTGCCCGTCTCCCTTGGCGAGGCGTGGCTCTATTTCTCCAACCCGGCAAACCTGTGCCGCATCACGCCGTCGTGGCTGTGCTTTGACATGACCTGCCGCGAGCCGGACCCCATGTACCCCGGCCAAATTCTCACCTACTCCATCCGTCCGTTTCCGGGCGTTTCCATGCGCTGGGTCACGGAAATCACCCACGTGCGCGAGCCGCACTACTTTGTGGACGAGCAGCGCCTTGGCCCCTACCGCTTCTGGCACCACCAGCACATTTTCGAAAAGAAAAACGGCGGCGTGCACATGCGCGACATCGTCAACTACGCCCTGCCGCTCGGCTGGCTGGGAGATGCGGTGAACAGCCTGATTGTGCGCCCGCGCCTTCGGGCCATCTTCGCCTTCCGCAAAGAAACCCTCGCCAACCTTTTCGTCTAGCGCGCCCTCTCCCCTCTGACCGCAGACCACAAAAAAGGCGACGCCTCCATCAGGAGACATCGCCTTCTTCAGTATACAGAACACAGCCGGCGCTCAGGCCAGCCGGAACGCGCCACGCACATCACAAGCGTTACACGCGAACGGCGCTCACCACGTACACGGGGTCGCTGGTCCATGTTTCGCGGATGTGCGGATCATCTTCGGGCCGCCACCAATTCCGGACGCTGACGGTTTGCATATCGGCAAAC
>NZ_JBUDSW010000157.1:0-8676 GCF_054921475.1 Desulfobaculum sp.
ACCCCCCGGGGTTCACTATGAAGCCCTTGCTTTTTCGTCAAGCCAATTCGTCATGAGCGCCCAGCCTCGCGGCTCTTCCCGCATGCCTCCCTTGGCCATGCGCCCTACTGCCGCGCCCGGTGCCCTTCGCCCCGCCAAAAACAGCGTTTTCCTGCCGCCCCGCGCAAGAACGGACAACCTGCGCGGCGCAGAGGCAACGCGCCGCAGTCTTCGACACCAACCACTGCGGCACGCCGATTTCGTTCTTGTATCCTCTCTTATTTTCCACTACAACAGAGCCCCATGATCATTCCAACAGGCACTCTCATCAACGTTGCAGCAGTCCTTGCAGGCGGCATTACCGGCCTCATCATCAGCACACGCATGCCGGAGAATATCCGCAGCATCGTCTTTCAAGGCCTCGGACTCTTCACGTTGGTCCTTGGCATGAGCATGGCCCTCAAGATGACGAATCCACTCCCCATTATCTTCAGCCTTGTCATTGGCGGCATCATTGGCGAGCTGTGCAAGTTGGAAACCCTCTTCGAAAACTTCGGCGGCGCAATTAAAAAACGCGTCGGCTCCAAGAACGACCTGTTCATTGACGGCCTCATCACCGCGTTTCTGCTGTTTTGCGTCGGGTCCATGACCATCATCGGCGCATTTGACGAGGGACTGCGCGGCGACCCCACCCTGCTGCTGACCAAATCCATGCTCGACGGCTTCGCCGCCATCGTCCTTGCCGCCACCTTTGGCGTTGGCGTCTTGTTCTCGGTGATTCCACTGTTCATCTTTCAGTACGGGCTGACCCTGCTCGCCAGCGCGCTCCAGGGCTGGTTCTCGGACCCCATCATCACGCAATTGACGGCCACCGGCGGCATTCTCATTCTTGGCATCGGCCTCACCGTGCTGGACATCAAGCGCATCCGCCTCTCAAACCTTCTGCCGTCGCTGGTGCTTGTGGTGATACTGACCGTCCTCTTCGGTGGATAGCGCCCGCTCGTTCCACACGCGCCCCCAAAACGTCCAGAGAGGACGCCGAGGCTTCCCCCGGCGCGCTTGGAAGCGCCGCCGGCGCACCCTTTCCTGAAGAAATGGAGCAGGTTAGCACCTGCGTGCTGTCCCGCGTGGACTAAGGTTTACAGTTTCCCTGTCCATCCATACAATACAAGGACAACTGAGGGTCTCTGACATATCGGTCAACTCCTTGCACGGTGGACGAAGACGTGATGGAACAAGCCCCACACGATGCTCCTGCCGCACAGCCGCATGCGTCTGCAACGTCGCAGCGCTCCATTGTGTGTGCGCTTCTCCTCTCCGCCGCCATTTTTCTGCTTTTGGCCCTCATCCTTGCCTACGCGGCCAACGCTGAAAAGCAGCACCTTGTCGACTCCACCCTTGCCCGCCTTGCCCACCGCTCGCACGTTGTCGCCATTGAAACAAACCGAGCCTTTCTCAGTACGAGGCAGGTCCTTATTGGCGTGCGCGACACCATCAGCGCGCTGGAAAACGACGGAAACGCCACCCGGCAGGAAATCATCTCGCTCCTGAAACGGCGCAAGGAGAACCTGCCCTACCTGCTGGACATGATGGTCCTCGACAAACGCGGACACATCACCCACTGGACGCAGACCGGCTCCCCGCCCTACGTGCAGGACCGCGACTATGCCTCCGCGCACCTGACCCATGGGCACAAGGGGCTTTTTGTCGGCACCCCGCTGAAGTCCCGCGTCAGCGGCCGCCGCTTCATCGGAACGAGCATCGCCGTGCGCGCCCCGGGCGGCAATATTGAAAACATCATTGTTGCCATCGTCTCCATCAAGGCGCTGGAGGACACCTTTGCCGACATGGCCATTCCGGATGGACAAAGCATCGGCATACTGGGGCAGGACGGCAAAACCGTCTTCACTCTGCCCGAGACCCAGGCCAGCACCAGCATGCTGCTGGAGCACCAAAACATCACCGTCCACCACAGAATCCCGGAATCGCCCTTTGTTGTGGAATCGCCGCTGGACGGCAATGACCGGTTCGTAGCCGTCACCGAACTGCGCGACGCGCCGCTGGTTGCCTTTGCCGTTCAGCCAACATCCAGCGTGGACGCCCCGTGGTTTATATCGCTCAGGCCCTACATCATCCTTGGCATCTGCGCGGCGCTCCTTGTGCTGACCTCGTGCATTTGGCACGTACGTAGCGCCGCCGTCTTTGCCCGCTGCGCCGGATCGCTGTCGGACATGAGCACCAAGGACCAACTCACCTTCGTCTACAACCGGCCAACATTCATGGACTTTTCCCAGCGCGAATACAACCGCGCCGTGCGCTACGGGACGCCGCTGTCGTGCATCATTTTTGACATTGACGCCTTCTCGAAGGTCAATACCGAGCACGGGCATGGCACGGGGGACGCGCTGCTCAAGCAACTGGCCTCGTCCATCGCCCGCAACAGCCGCAAGACCGACACCGTAGCCCGCCTCAGCGGCAACGAGTTCGGCATCCTGCTCCCCGGCACACCCCTTGATGGCGCGTACGCCTCGGCGGAGCAACACCGCGAGCGCACGGAGGCCACGCCGTTCAAGTGCGCGGGGGTGGAGATTGACGCCACCATAAGCATAGGCGTGGCCGAGCTTGCCGATGAGGACTCTACAGCGCAGGCCCTTCTGGACCGTGCCCACGCGGCCATGCTCAGCGCCAAAAAGCGCGGCGGGAACACCATCGCCACAGCAGACTAGCCCCGCCACACTCCCACCAAAAAGCCCCCGCATCACAAACGGACGCGGGGGCTTTGTTTTGGGCACATTCCGGCCAGACGGCTACATCATCTGCCGCGGCAGGAAGAAGACAATGTCCGGGAACACCGTCACCAGCATCACCATAATGACCATGATGCAGAAGAACGGGAACGTCGCCTTGAGGATTGTCCTCACGTCCTCCTTGGCGATGTGCTGAATGACAAAGATGGAAAAGCCCACCGGGGGCGTAATCTGCGACAGCTCCACCATAAACACCACGAAGATGCCGAACCACAGCGCCTCGAACCCGGCGCTCTGCACAATGGGCAGCACGATGGGCAGCGTCATGACAACGATGGAAATGCCGTCCAAAATCATGCCGAGGAACAGATACATCAGCCCCAGCACCAATATCAGCGTATACGGGGACAGATTCAGTTCCGCAATGCTGGTGCTGATGGCGCGGGCAATGCCCACAAAGCCCACCACCTGCGACAAAAACGCCGCGCCAGCGATGATGAAGCAAATCATGCCGCTGGTCTTCACGGCGGACAGCAGAGCCTGCTGCAAGTTCGTCCACGTCAGGTTGCGGAAATACAGCGCAAGTCCCAGCGCGCCCACCACGCCGATGGCCGCAGCCTCGGTGGGCGTGGTCAGCCCGACATAGATGCCGCCAAGGACCAGTACAATAAGGCCAAACACGGGGACAAGGTCGCGCAGGGCCGCAAAGCGGTCCGCCCATGTGTACGTTTCATCCTCGCCGGGGATGGCGTCCGGATCCATCTTGGCGCGCGCCACAATGTAGACGGAATACATGGTCGCCAGTACCAGCCCGGGAATAACCCCGGCAATGAACAGCTTGCCGATGGATGTATCCGACAGCACGCCGTAGATAATCATGATGAGGCTTGGCGGAATGAGGAAGCCCAGCGTCCCGGCCCCGGCAAGGGAGCCGATGGCGAGGCTTTTGCGGTAGCCCCGGCGCGTGAGTTCGCTGAGGGTGATTTTGCCGACAGTGGCGGTGGTTGCCGCGCTGGAGCCAGAGACAGCCGCAAACAGCGAGCACGCCACCACGTTAATGTGATACAAACGTCCGGGCACCCCGGACAACCACGGGACAAGACCATTGAGCAGGCGCGTGGAGATGGCCGTTCTGTAGAGAATCTCGCCCATCAGGATAAACAGGGGAAGCGCCGTCAGCGCCCACGAGTTCAGGGAATTCCACACGGAGTTGGCGAGCAGGTCGCCTATTTTGTCCCATATGGAAATGGTGGGCGGCAGATGCACCTCAAAGAGCAGCATCCCCGCAACACCCGAGGCGAACAGCGAAAACCCAATCCATTTGCTGGACAGGAGCAGAATCATCATCACGGCCATAACGGCCACGGCCAGAAGAAGCGGATCGGAAATTATTTTCGCACCCTCCCGGCGATGAACGCCACAAATTGCAGCAAAAAGACCGCCAACCCCAAGGGAATGGCGCACTGCGGAATCCACAGCGGCGTCTCGGAAATGGTGTCTGCCGTCATTTCAAGGGAATACGTCTCGTAGACGAGCTGAACGGAGTAGACGAGGATATACATGGTCAGGGCCATGGAGGTCAGGGCCACCACCACATCCACCACCTTGCGCCACCGCGCGGAAAGGCGGGAATGCAGCAGAGTAATGCGGATATGGGCTTCCTCCTTCAGGGTGAAGCCCAGCCCAAAGACCACAATGGCCACCAGAAAGTACCCACTGTACTCGCTGGCGACGAAGGTGGACGCTCCGCTGGTGGCGCGGAGCAGAATCTCCACCACAATAAGCAGGACCGTCAGGCCCATAAATACTGCGGACAGAAGCGCCCCTCCCACGGAGAGGCGCTCCAGCGCGGCAATCAATCGAGACATAGCGTCCTTCTTACTTGCCGTAGGCGGACAACGCCTTCAGCGAACCGCTGCGGGCGTCTTTTTTGAATTCCTTGAGCATGTCGGCGGCAACGGCCTTGAGACCTGCGGCCACTTCGGGCGTCATCTCGGTGATGACGATGCCGTTCTCGGCCAGAATCTTCAGCGAGTCCTCAACAGCCTTGCGCGAGGCCGCCCACTGCTCCTTCTGCACTTCCTTCGCGGCGCGCATCAGGGCCTTCTGCTGGCCTGCATCAAGGGCGTTCCAGTAGTCCATATTAATGGTCAGCATGTTCAGCGGATAGGCGTAGTTCACCTTGGTGAAGTGGTTCAGCACTTCCCAGAACTTGCCGTCCACGCCGGACACGGACGACGTCAGGACAGAATCGATAAGGCCGGTGGACAGCGCGGAATACACCTCGCCCCACGGCAGGGACTGCGGGCTGGCGCCGGCACGCTTAAGGAAGTCCGCGCCGTTTTTGTCATAGGTGCGGATTTTCAGGCCTTCGATGTCGGCCAACTTTTCAAAGGGGCCTTTGGTGTACAGGCCACTGCGGGGCCACGGGGCGGCGTAGAGGAGCTTCTGGTTCCATTTGCGGCAGGCCTTTTCATACTGGGGGCGGCATGCCTCGTAGTAACGCATGGCTTCGTCGTAGGAGTCCACAATCAGCGGGATGGTGGACAGACCAAAGACCTCGTCGCTGCCGGCCACAACACCCATGAGGATGTCGGACATGGGCAGGGTGCCGTCCTTGACGGCCTTGAGCAGTTCCGGCCCCTTGAAGCCAAGGCTTCCGCCGGGGTGCACCTCGATGACGACCGCTCCGTCCGTGTACTTTTTAGCCTTTTCGGCAAAGCTGACCGCACCCTTCGTATGGAAATTACTGGGACCATAGATAGCGTTGCAGTTCATGCGCACCGTGGCGGCGCTGGCGGGGGCCGCGATGAGCAGCAGACAAAGGACAAGCAGAATTCGCTTGAGCATGTGGGCCTCCTTGAGGTGACTGTGAGGGGGGACCGGACAGGGGGCGCGAAGCGTGGGGAGACGCGTTGGCCCCCTGAAACCCGGTCAAAGGGAGTGTTGCGATACGTCGACCGAGAAACCTCGGCCACACTCCTGACTGAGCAATGTGCATGCCATGTTGCACCAGCCCACTCCACTTTGCTCCGGGGCAAGAAACCATGCGGTTTTCCACACGTTCCACCTGCCGCCACCGATCAGCCAAATTTTCACAATATTGCCAATTGCAGCTTTCGCTTTGACATTATTGTGTTTTTCATCCAATAGTCAACAGGCATTCGCAATTTTACAAATTCTGCGCGAAGGCCCTATATTCCACCCAAAAGACGGCATTTTCCCGCTGATGCCCGCATGGAATACATTTTGCTCACTGGGCAGGACGGCATACCGCGGCGTTTTGGTCGCCACTTTGCCAAAGTTGGAAAATTGGAGGACTCATGCTCATTCTCGGCGTCGATACTGGCGGCACCTTCACGGATTTTATCTACAGGGACGGGGACAATTGGGGCGTCCACAAGCGCCTGTCCACACCGGACAACCCGTCCAAGGCCGTCATTGAAGGTATCCGGCATATATGCGGCGGCGATATCCCCCCCGCCTCCATGAACATTGTTCACGGCTCAACTGTGGCCACCAACGCCATCCTTGAGCGCAAGGGCGTCAAAACCGCCCTCATCAGTACCGAAGGCTTCACGGACGTTGTGGAAATTGGCCGCCAAAACCGCGCGGGCCTCTACGACCTTGGCTACAGACGCCAGCCGCATATCGTCCCGGCGGACCTGCGCTTTGGCGTAGGCGGCCGCATTGGGCAGGGCGGCGAGGAAGTCGCCCCCTTTGACGAGGCATCGGCCCGCGCCGCTGTTGAGGCCATCCGCAAAACAGGGGCCGAAAGCGTAGCCCTGTGCTTTCTCTTTTCCTTTCTGGAGCCCTCGCACGAGCGCGCCATGCGCGACATGCTGGCCGAACTGAACATCCCGGTGTCGGCCTCGCACGAAATCCTTTCGGAATTCCGCGAGTTCGAGCGGACCTCCACCACGGTGGTCAACGCCTACGTCTCACCCAAGATGAGCGCCTACCTCACGGACCTGAAAACCGCCGTGGGCGACAATCCCCTGCGCGTCATGCAGTCCAACGGCGGGTCCATCTCCGTAGATACGGCCATGAGCGAATCCGTCCGCACCATCCTTTCCGGCCCTGCGGGCGGCGCAGTGGGCGCCATGAGCATTGGCAAGGCCGCAGGCTACGACCAGCTTATTACATTTGACATGGGCGGCACCTCGTCGGACGTGGCCCTGCTGGACGCCGACCTGCCCCTGACCATGGAGTCCGCCATCTCCGGCTACCCGGTGAAGGTGCCCATGATCGACATCCACACCGTGGGCGCGGGCGGCGGCTCCATTGCCTCGCTGGACGAAGGCGGCAGCCTTGCTGTCGGTCCCGAAAGCGCTGGCGCGGACCCCGGTCCCATCTGCTACGGCAAAGGGACGCGCATAACGGTGACGGACGCCAACCTCTACCTTGGCCGCCTTGTTCCGGACCACTTTCTCGGCGGCGAAATGCGCCTTGAGACGGAGCGCCTGAATTCCGCCATGGAGACCATGGCGCAGGCGGCGGGCCTCAGCCCGCAGGAACTTGCCGAGGGCATCCTTGATGTCGCCAATGCCAACATGGAGCGCGCCATCCGCGTCATCTCCGTGGAACGCGGCTTTGACCCGCGCGAGTTTACGCTGTTCTCCTTTGGCGGCGCGGGCGGCATGCACTGCGCCTTCCTTGCGCGCCTGCTGAATATGCCCCGCGTCTTCGTCCCCGTGAATGCGGGCATCCTCTCCGCCGTGGGCATGCTCATGGCCGACGTCATCAAGGACTACAGCCAAACCATCATGCAGACCGCGCAGGACGTCACCACAGACGACCTGCGCCGCAGCTTTGCCCCGCTGGAGGACCAAGGCCTGACGGAACTGCGCGGTGAGGGCTTCGCCGACGAGGCCATCGTGTTCGAGCGTTTCCTTGATATGCGCTACGCCGGACAGTCCTTTGAAATCATGGTGCCCATGGAGGGCGACGTCGTAGACGCCTTTGAGGCACTGCACGAGCGCAGCTACGGCTACCGGAACCCCGGCCGCCCTGTGGAAATCGTCAACATCCGCCTGCGCGCCAGAGGCCGCGCCGCCAAGCCGGAGCTCACCCCGGCGCAGACGCTGACGGAGCAAGTGCCAGAGGCCGCCATCAAAGGCGTGCAGCCCGTGGTCTTTGACGGCAAAATCCACGAGACCCGCATCATTTCGCGCGGGGAGCTGCTGCCCGGCAACGTCGTTCCCGGCCCGGCCATTCTGATCGAATACAGCTCCACCGTGACGGTGCCCCCCTTCGCCACGGCGCGGGTTGACGCCTTCGGCAACATCATCATGGACATTAAGGCACGCTGATGCAGACCACCACCACGCGCCAGACGCACACCACCGGACCACACAGCGTCCGCCCCGAACATGAGGCCCCCATGAACCAGCCCACCGTAAACCCCATCCTGCTGGAAGTGTTCAAGAACCGGTTCTCGTCCATCGCAGAAGAAATGGGCGTCACCCTCACCCGCACGGCCTTTTCGCCCAACATCAAGGAGCGGCGCGACCTCTCCTGCGCCGTGTTCGACGCCGCGGGCGACATGATTGCGCAGGCCGCGCATATTCCCGTGCACCTTGGGTCCATGCCCATGTCCGTCAAGGCCGCCATTGAGCACGGCGACCTTGCCCCCGGCGACATGGTGATGGTGAATGATCCCTTCAAGGGCGGCACCCACCTGCCGGACATCACCATCGTGGCCCCGGTGTTTGCCCCGGGGCAGGACGCGCCCGTGTTCTATGTGGCCAACCGCGCCCACCACGCCGACGTTGGCGGCATGGCCTCCGGCTCCATGCCCCTGTCCACCTCCATCCATCAGGAAGGCATCATCATCCCGCCCGTGCGCATTGTGCGCGGCGGTGAGATAGACACCAGCCTGATGCGCCTCATCCTCAACAACGTACGCACCCCCGCCGAGCGCGAGGGCGATTTCTCCGCGCAGATTCTG
>NZ_JBUDSW010000158.1:0-8669 GCF_054921475.1 Desulfobaculum sp.
GCCGCGCCGGCTCCCGCCCCGGCCACCGAGCTTACCGACGGCGAAGCCAAGGCGCTCATCCTCGCGCGGCTGCTTGGGGAATCCATTGACGACAACGCCCCCGGCGCGGAACTCAGCACCGACGAGGTCATGGCCCTTATCCGCCCCGCCCTCGACCGCCTTGTGCGGCAGATTGAGCGCACCTTCAACCACTACGTCAACGCCGAAGGCGGCGACGCGGTCCGCCGCATCCTGCTGTCCGGACAGGTGGCGGCCAGTGCGCCCATCCGAAACTTTCTGTGCGAGCAGCTCTCGTTGGACTGCGGCCTCTTTGATCCGCTTGCGTCGTCCACGCTTGCCAGCGCCGAAACCGCGCCGCCCCGCTCCGAAGCGCGGCGCATGGAGTTCAACCTTCCTGCGGCCCTCGCCTTCTCGGACACGGCAACCACCCCGAACCTGCTGCGCAACTACGCCCAGCGCGACCGGGACTGGCAAGCCGCACGGCAGGCGCGCATCATCTACGCGACCTTCCTCGCCGCCATCGCCCTGCTGGGCGGTGTGTTCGGCTGGCAGAGCATGCAGGAAAGCGCCGTGCAGACCAAGCTGGACGCCGTCAACAGGCAAATTGCCGCCTACGCCCCGCCCGTCAACGAGCAATTGCTGCTCAAGATGGCGTCGCAGGTGCAAAACAAACAGCGCGACCTCAAGGCCCTCGCCCGCAAGTACGAGGGGCTGGCCGTTCTGCGCGAGGTCGGCACCCTGACGCCAGAGGCCATTAAAATCCGGCAGCTGGACCTGACCCTCGGGGCCGAAGCCGCGCCTAAAAAGGACAAGCGCGCCCGCCGCGCCCGCAACACCGAGCCGCCGCGCCTGCTTGTCCTTGAAGGCACCATCCCCGACGCCGAAGAGTCGCGCGACTCCATTCTGGCGTCCTACATCGTCACCCTGCAAAGCTCGCCGCTGTTCTCGGACCCCGTGGTCCACAGCCGCGAACTGGTGGGCCGTGGCGCCAATACGGGCCTGCACTTCATCCTGCACGTCAACGTGGAAAGGTAGCCGGACATGCCCAGCACACCCACACTCACCAAACGCAACATCCTGCGGACCGTCATCTGCGTGGCCATTGCCGCCGGATTCTTTGCGCTGCTCAACTTCCGCACCGCCGCCAGCACAGCGGCCCTGAAGGACGACATCGTCAAGGCCGAGGCAACGCGCCAGCGCCAGAAAATTCTGTTCCCGGTGTACGCCGAGTTCGCCAAAACGCTCAAGACGCGCGCCTCCACCCTGCCGCTGCCCGAGCCGACCACCCTCACCAACGACCGCATCGGCGGCGTCCAGCCCGACATCAGCGCGCTGGCCCGCAGCTGCAACCTGACGCCCCAGTCCGTGGTGTGCGACCCGCTGTCGCTGGCCATGGAGACCGGGCGCATGGCCGTGGACATCACCGTCACCGGCACGCTTGAGGACTTCCGGCAATTCTACGTGGAGCTTGGCGCCCTGTCCTACCTGCGGCGCATCGAGCACATGCGTGTGACCGAGGCCCCCGGCGAAACCCGCTTCCAACTCAAGACATGGGTCGCGGTTCAAAGCGGCTAGCCGATACGAGGGAGAAGACACATGCAAAAGCGTGAAATTGTACTCATATGCCTCATGGGCGCGGCCATCCTTTATGGCGGCTATACGCTCCTGTTCGGCACCACCACCCGCGTGGACGCCACGGCCAACGCCGTGGCCGCCGCCGACCTCAAGGCCATGGTCCGCGAAATGCGCACCTCCGTGGCGAAAGAGCACCCCAGCGAGCTGGATATGTACAAAATAGCCCTCGCCGAGGGCACGGAAATCGCCGACCCGTTCCTCAAGGTCGTCCTGTCGGATAGTGACGTCAAAGCCCAAGACGTGCTGGTGACCACCAACAGCACGGACTTTACGTACAGCGGCTTTGTCAAGCTGGGCAGCCGCAGGCTGGCCATCGTCAACGGCGAGGAATTTGGCGTGGGCGAACGCCTGAACGAGGAAGGATGCTTCGTGGTCGCCATCGGGGAAGATGCTCTCCGGCTGGAACGCCCCGAAACAGCAGGTGGCATGAGAGAACACATCATCGTCCCCATCACCGAGGACACCATAACCTTCACCGAGGACAGAGATGCGCAGAGAACTCCGCAGCACTAAGATCATTCTGCTCGGCGCCCTGACCCTGTGTCTGGCACTGGTCATCACCGGTTGCGCCCACGACAAGGACTCCATGGACACCAAGCACTTCCTCGACAAGTGGAAGACCATCGCGTCGCAGTCGCAGGGCTACTCCCCGGCGTACAAACCCCACAAGCAGGAAGCCATCATCCCCGCTCAGGAGGACACCGCCGTCATCGAGGAGCGCGAACTCCCGGACATGGAAGCGTCCCTCAGAATGCACGACGCCAACATCGTGGCCGTTCTGCAGGCCCTTGGGCGCATCGCCGACCAGAGCATCATCGTCAGCCCCAACGTGGCCGGCTCGGTGAACGTCAACATCGTCAAGCAGCCCTGGAAGGAAATCTTCCAGAGCATCATCAAGACCAACGGCCTGACCTACGAGTGGCAGGGCGACATCCTGCGCGTTATGACGCCGGATGACCTGGAAACCGCCATCAAGCTGAGCGAACTGAAAAACCGCCAGCCGCTGGCCTCCACCCTGCTCAAGGTCCGCTACGCCGACGCCGCCGGCCTCAAGGAGAACCTCAACAAGCTCCTCACGCAAGACAGCGAAGGCAAATCCCGCGGCAACGTTGAGGTCAACGAGCACAGCAACTCCCTCATCGTGCAAGCCGTGCCCGAAGACCTGCGCAAGATCGTCAGAATCGTCGAGTATCTCGACAGGCCAAGCCGCCTTATCCGCCTCAAAGCGCACATTGTGGAGACCAACTCCGACACCGCGCGTGAACTGGGCATCCAGTGGGGCGGCGCCTACAAGAGCGACGGCCTCGGCGGGCATAACAACAACATGTGGGTGCTCCCCGGCGCGTCCGGTGGCGCCACAGACACCGACCCCATCGCGGGCGGCAGCACGCCGAACCTGAACTCCGGCGCAACGGGCAACTCCGGCCACGGCATGGTGTCCAACTTCATCCCCAAGGGCTTTCCTGAGGATGGACGCGGCATGAACCTTGGCCTGATGTTCGGCCACCTTGGCGGCAACATTCTCGAAGCCCAGCTTGCCGCACTGGAAGAGGACAACAAGCTGCGCATCCTCTCCAGCCCGTCCATCTCCACGCTGGACAACCAAACCGCCTTTACCGAAAACGGCGCGGAAGTGCCCTATATCTCGCTGGACGAAGCCGGCAACGCCGACGTGGAATGGAAGGACGCCACCCTGCGTCTGGAAATCACCCCCCACGTCATCGACGACGAGACCCTCAAGCTGAAAATCCTCGTCAAAAAGGACGAAGTGGACCAGACCCGCGAGGTGCAGGGCAACCCCTACATCATCAAAAAGCAGACCGAGACCACCCTCGTCACCCGCAACTCCGACACGGTGGTTATCTCCGGCCTGACCAAGCGCCGCACCAGCAAGGGCGACTCCGGCGTGCCCGGCCTCAAGGACGTGCCCGGCCTTGGCGCGCTGTTCTCCAGCGACAGCAGCTCCAGCGACCTCGAAGAAGTGCTCATCTTCATCACCCCGACCATCCTCGCGGAATGGACGCCCAACTTCGAGACCAAGACCATCGACCAGCTTGAAAAGGAATACGACGAAAAAGTCGCCAAGGAAAAGGCCGAGGCAGAAGCCGAGGCCGCAGACGGGGACCTCTAGGCCCCGGAGGACGCACCAGCGCGCGCCATGGAATACTACGGCATACTTGGCTTTGGCAGGGAGCCTTTCTCCAACTCCCCGGACCCGGACTTTTTCTATCAGTCCGAAGGGCACATGGATTGCCTGCACCGGGTGGAGATAGCCATACGCCTGCGGCGCGGCCTGAATATCGTACTCGGTGAGGTGGGCCTCGGGAAGACAACCCTCTGCCGCCAGCTTCTGCGGAATCTGGATGTGGAGGACGCCGAGACCCACCTCATTTTGGACCCGTCCTTCGACTCCTCGCGCGAGCTGCTCCGCTGGCTGTGCACGGAGTTTACGGGCGAGGCCCCCGGCCCGGAGGCCGGCTCGTGGGAAATGAAGGAAGCCATCAAAAACGCCCTGTTCACCAAAGCCGTGGACAAGGGCGCCCTTGTGGTGCTCATCGTGGACGAAGGGCAGAAAATCAGCGCGGATTGTCTGGAAATCCTGCGCGAACTGCTCAACTACGAGACCAACAGCGCCAAGCTCCTGCAAATTGTCCTCTTTGCCCAGCCCGAGTTTACCACCCTGCTTCAGGCCATGGACAACGTGCGCGACCGCGTGAACGAGCACATCACCCTGCGCCCCCTCACCCTTGCGGAGACCACGCGCATGGTGGAACACCGCATCGCCCTCGCGGCGGAGACGTACGACACGCCGGTGCTGTTCTCGCGCGGGGCCTACACGGCGCTGTACGAAGCCACAAGCGGCCACCCGCGCAAGGTGGTCTCCCTGTGCCACAAGGTCATCCTCGCCCTTATCATGAAGAAGGGCACCAAGGCGGACGCCGCCCTTGTGCGCGCCTGCGCCAAAAGCCTCCCCGCACCGGTGCGGCGCGGCATGCCCCGCTGGGCGCAGGTCGTGCTTGTCGTTGCGGGCTTTGCCACCCTCGCGGCGCTGACGCCGCAGGTTCGAACCGGCGTCTCGCACCTTGTGGCGCAGTATGCCGCCCCGCTTGCGGGCCAGCGGCTGGATGCCAACACCACGGTGCGGGCCTCGGCCCTGCCGCCCTCGGTGGCTGTTTCCGCCAACGCCACGGCGCCGGAAGGGGCCGAAGACTGGACCACACCCGGCACCGCCGCGGCAGACAATGCCACCACAGCCCCGCAAACCGAGGTCCCGGCCCCCTTTGAGCCGCCGCGGTATCTGGGCAGTGTGCCAGTGCCGCACCGGGAGTCGCTGTCCATCATGATGGCGCGCATCTACGGCGCCTACGCCGAGGCAGACCTGCCGCCGGTGCTGACGGCCAATGCCCAGCTGACGGACCCCGACATTATCGAACCGGGCCAGTACCTGCGCTTTCCGCGCATTGCCAGCTATCCGGCCAAGAGTCTGCCGCCCGTCTTCTGGGTGGAACTCGCCCGAAAGGCCACCCTGCGCGATGCCTACGCCGCGCTGCACGAGGACTGCACTGCGTGCCGCATCCTCGCCTATTTTTCGCCCCGCACAGGGCTGACGTTCAGCGTCATCCGCCGCGCCGCCTACGCCACCAAGGACGCCGCGCAGATGGCCCTTACCGCCCTGCCGCAGGACCAGCGCGCTTCCGCGCAGATTCTTGGCGGCAACACACCGGGCATGATCTATTTCGGCGGAACGGGCTTTACGCGTACCATCGCGGCCCGCTCCGGCGCTTAACCCTGCTCCGGCAGGCATACACGCGAAACCCGCGTCTGGAGAGACACATGAGTGTTCGCAAACGCTTACGACTTGGTGAAATGCTTGTTCAGGCCGGAATGCTTGGCGACAACGAGCTTCCGGGCATCCTTAAGGAGCAGTCGGCCTCCGGCATGCGCCTTGGGCAGTTTCTGGTCCAAAAGGGCTACCTGAAAGAGTCACAGATGGTGGAACTCATCAGCGAACAGCTGGGAATTTCCATCTACCGTCCGGACTCCTACCCGCTGGAGGTTGGCGCGGAATCCCTCGTGCCTGCCGAACTGGCGCAGAAGCATCACCTTGTGCCCCTCAGCCGCAAGGGCCGCCTGCTCACCGTGGCCATGACCGACCCCATGGACATCAACGCCATTGATGCCGTGGAAATCTACGCCAATATGGAAGTGGACCCGCTCATCTGCACCGAGCGCGAGTTGCAGGAGCTGACCTACGCCACCTACGGCATCCAGTCGGACATCGACGACGTGCTGGAGTCCATGGAAAATCTGGACGTGGAGACCGACGAAGGCCCGGACCTCGCCGCCCCCGACGAGGACATTGCCGTGGACTCGCTGGAGGGCGCGGCCAAGGAAGCCCCGGTCATCAAACTGCTGAACTCCATCCTCTCGCAGGCCGTGCGCGAGGGCGCGAGCGATATTCACATCAGTCCGGAAAAGAAATTCATCCAGCTGCGCTTTCGTGTGGACGGCAAACTGCGCGAGGTCCCGGCGCCGCCCAAAAAATATTTCCTGCCCATTGTCTCACGCGTGAAGATTCTGGCGCACATGGACATCGCGGTGTCCCGCATTCCGCAGGACGGGCGCTTTTCCTTCCAGTTCGAAAAAAAGGAAATCCACGTCCGCGCGTCCAGCCTGCCCACCATC
Organism: Desulfobaculum sp.; assembly: GCF_054921475.1. Taxonomy (NCBI): domain Bacteria; kingdom Pseudomonadati; phylum Thermodesulfobacteriota; class Desulfovibrionia; order Desulfovibrionales; family Desulfovibrionaceae; genus Desulfobaculum; species Desulfobaculum sp. Next base: position 6,322 of record NZ_JBUDSW010000158.1, read on the forward strand.
CACGGCGAAAATATCATCCTGCGTCTGCTGGCGCGCGACGGCGACGTCGCCAAGCTGGAAGACCTCGGCATGAGCGAGCCGGACTACGCCAAGGTCCAAAACGCGCTGTCTAAGCCCTACGGCATGATTCTGACCACCGGCCCCACCGGCAGCGGCAAGAGCACCAGCCTCTACGCCGCGTTGAAACGGCTGAACAACTCGGACATCAATATCGTCACCCTTGAGGACCCCGTGGAATACCGCGTGCCCAAGATCCGGCAGGTGCAGCTGAACCGCCGTGCGGGCATGACCTTCGCCAGCGGCCTGCGCTCTATCCTGCGTCAGGACCCGGACGTCATCCTCGTTGGCGAAATCCGCGACGCGGAGACGGCGGGCATTGCCGTACAGGCCGCCATGACCGGCCACCGTCTGCTCTCCACCCTGCATACCAACGACGCCGCAGGCGCCGTCACCCGCCTCATCGACATGGGCATTGAGCCGTTCCTCGTCGCCTCCACACTGCTGGTCTCCATTGCCCAGCGTCTGGTGCGCAAAAGTTGCCCGCACTGCCTTGAGGAATACCAGCCCCCGGCGCCGGCCCTGCGCGCCATGGGCCTGCCCGAGTCCGGACACACCTACTACCGGGGCAAGGGCTGCCGCATGTGCAAAAACACCGGCTACGCCGGACGTGTGGCCGTCTTTGAGGTGCTGGAAATCGACGAACCCATTCAGGACCTCATCATGAATCGCGCCTCGGCGGCGGACATCACCCGCGCGGCCGTTGCCGCCGGAACGCTGCACACCCTCAAGCATGACGCCGCGCTCAAGGTCCTGCAGGGCGTGACAACCCTTGAAGAGGCCGCCTCAACCGTCCTCATCTAAAAGGTCCACACAGTATGCAGAAGTACAAATATCAGGCACTGACGGATAGCGGCTCCTCCATCACGGGCGTGGTGGAGGCCGAAAGTCAGGAAATGGCCATGGAACTGGTCGTCTCACAGGGCTACATCCCCTCGGATGTGCGCCCGGCAGGCATCGGCACCGGACTCAGCCTGAAAAAGCTCGACGAAGTCATTGCCACGGTCACGGCCAGCGACCTCATCCTGTTCACCAAGCAGTTCAGGACCATGGTCAACGCGGGTCTGTCCATCCTCAGCGTTCTTGAAGTGCTGGAACAGCAAACCGAGAACCCCAAGCTGAAAAAAGCCGTCATCAGCATGGAAAAGGACATCCGCCAAGGCTATTCGCTGTACGAGGCCTTCAGCAAATTCCCGCACATTTTCGACAACCTCTATTGCAGCATGCTCCGCGCCGGCGAAGTCAGCGGTAACCTGTCCGAGGTGCTGGAACGCCTCATCTACATCATCCAGCACGAATTCGAGATCAAACAGCAGATCAAATCCGCGTTGACCTACCCGGCCATCGTGGTCACGGCGCTGTTTGGCGCGTTCCTGTTCCTCTTAACCTTCGTCATCCCGAAATTTATGGGCATTTTCCGCTCCGCGGGCATTGAACTGCCCATGCCCACCAAGGTGTGCATCTTTCTGTACGAGGGACTGAACGCCTACTGGCCGTTCATCCTCGGCGGGACCGTGCTGGGCGTTGTCGCCCTTGTCATGTACGTGCGTACGCCGCAGGGACGCCTTGTGAAGGACACCGCGCTGCTCAAATCCCCGCTCATCGGCAAAGTGATGCTCAAGGCCGCCATGTCGCGCTTTGCAGCCATCTTCGCCCTGCTGCAATCCAGCGGCGTGTCCGTCATCCACTCCGTGGACGTGTTGTCCAAGACCATCGGCAACGCCGCCATTGAGCGCGTTTTCGAGGGGCTTAAGGACGAACTGCAAGAGGGCAAGGGCATTTCCAAGCCGCTGCGCTCCTCGCCGTTCTTTACGCCGCTCATCATCAACATGATCGCCATCGGCGAAGAGTCCGGTAATCTTGATGAAATGCTGCGCGAAGTCGCCGCTCACTACGACTACGAGGTGGAATATCAGGTGAAGAAGATGGCCGAACTCATTGGCCCGATTCTTATCCTTGTTCTGGCCGCTGTCGTGGGCTTCTTTGCGCTGGCAGTGTTCCTGCCCATGTGGGACCTCACCAAAATGGCGGGGTGATGCTATGCGGCTGCGCGTCGGTCTTGGTTTTCTGGTTCCCTTCGTCCTTGCCGGGGCGACGGTGTTTGCGGTCCTGTTCACGGACCGCGTGCTGACCTATGTGCACCCGGGGTTTGCCCATAATCCCGAGGCGCGGCTTGCCGCGCTGTGCATTGTGGCGGGCGGGGTGTGCTTTGTGGCCTCCCTGCTGGCCTTTCGCTGGCTTACGGGCCCGCTCCAGCGCTTTTTGAAGCGGGCGCGGGCCATCAGCATCCT
>NZ_JBUDSW010000159.1:0-8608 GCF_054921475.1 Desulfobaculum sp.
GTCCCGGCGGACGAGGGCGAGTATCTGGAGGAGCTGGAGCGGCTCTTTGCGCAGGCGGTGACGCGCCAGCTGGTGAGCGATGTGCCCGTTGGCGGCTACCTGTCCGGGGGGATGGACTCCGGCGCCATTACCGCCGTGGCCTCGCCGCGTTTGCAGGAGATGCGCACCTTCACCTGCGGGTTCGACATGCACTCGGCGTCCGGGCTGGAATTTGGCTACGACGAGCGCGAACTCTCGGAGCTGATGTCCTACCTCTTTCAGACCGAGCACTACGAGATGGTCCTCAAGGCGGGCGATATGGAGCGCGTTCTGCCTCGGCTGGCCGCCGCCATTGAGGAGCCGCGCGTGGGGCAGAGCTATCCGAATTTCTACGTGGCGCAGCTGGCCGGAAAGTTTGTGAAGGTGGTCCTCTCCGGCACGGGCGGGGATGAACTCTTTGGCGGGTATCCGTGGCGTTATTACCGCGCCGTGGTGAACCACGACTTTGAGGCGTACGTGGACAAGTATTACCTCTTTTGGCAGCGCCTCATTCCAAACCGCGCCATCCAGAGCGTGTTCGCCCCCATCTGGAAGGATGTCTCCCACGTGTGGACGCGCGATATCTTCCGCGATGTTTTCGGCCGCCGTCCGCCGCGTCTTCTGTCGCCGGAGGAGTACGTAAACAGCTCGCTGTACTTCGAGGCGCGGACCTTTTTGCATGGGCTTTTGGTGGTGGAGGACAAGTTGACCATGGCGCACGGGCTGGAAATGCGGGTGCCGTTTTTGGATAACGACCTTGTGGACTTTGCCATGCGTTTGCCCGTGTCCATGAAGCTGGGCAATCTGGGCGAGGTGGTGCGCATCAACGAGAATGAACCCGGCAAGCTCCGCCGCTTTTACGCCAAAACCCGCGACGGCAAGCTGCTGCTGCGCAAGATGATGGCCAAGCTGGTGCCGCAGGAGATTGCAGGCGGGGTGAAGCGCGGCTTCTCCGGCCCGGATGAGGCGTGGTTTAAGGGCGAGAGTCTTGACTATGTGCGCCGCACGCTCCTTGGCCGCGACGCCCGCATCTACGACTATATGGACCCGGCGGCGGTGCGCGCGCTGGTGGAGGAGCATTTGGACGGGCGTACGAACCGGCGCCTGTTTATTTGGTCGCTGCTCAGCTTTGAGTGGTGGCTGCGGACCTATTTGCCCTAGGCGCAGACCGGGCGGCGCGTCCTGCGTCTGGCCCAGAGTCCATCTGTACAGCGCTTTCTTCTGTTTCCCTCTCTACCATGGCTTTGGGGCGCGTCCGTGAGGTCTGCGCCGCTAGGGCGTGCTCTCCTCCGAGCCGTTGTAATCCAACAGAACAAGGGTGAGGTCGTCGCGTAAGGGGACGCCGTCGCCAAAGGCCATAACGTCCTGCACCACATGCTCCACCATTTCCGGCAAGGGCGCGTCGCGGTGGGCGGTGAGCGCCTGCGTGAAGCGTTCCATCTCGTAGAAGTCATGCTCGGCGTTTTGGTGCTCGGTGATGCCATCGGAGTACATGGCGATGCGGTCCCCCGCGGCGAGGGTAATTTCGCCCTCGGTAAAGGGCAACGCGCCGCTGAGGCCGATGAGCGGGCCGCCCTTGTCCAGCAGGGCGGTGCTGCCGTCGGCGCGCAGTACAATAGGGGGCGGGTGCCCGGCGACGGAATAGCGCAGGGTGCCTGTGCGGATGTTGAGCACCATGTAGAGGATGGTGAAGAACCGGTTGCCAAAGCGCGCCATGGGGAATTGCCGGTCCAGAAAGTCCATGACGATGGCCGGGGGCAGAATTTCCCACCCGCGTTGGGGCGGGGGCTTGCGCCGCGCAAGGTATTGCGGCTCCAGCACCTGCGAGACGGAAACCGCCACCAGCGCGGCGGGGACGCCATGCCCGCTGACGTCCAGCACGTAAAAGGCGTAGTGCTCGTCGTCCAGCTGCACAATGTCGAAAATGTCGCCGCCGATGTGTTCGCTGGGCATAAAGTTCCAGTGGATGTCGAAAAACGGCGTCTGCGGCGGCGCTGGCGGGATGAGGCTTTTTTGGATTTCCGCCGCGGCCCGCAGGTCTTCCTCCAGCCGCGCCTGCTTGTGGCGCAGGTCGTTTTCAATGAGGCGGCTGTGGGTGACGTCGCGGATGATGCCCTGCACCACCTGACGGCTAGGATATTCAATGATGTTGGCGGTTATCTCCGCCCAGAAGGTTGTGCCGTCCTTGCGGCGCAGTTGGGTCTCAAAGTGTGTGCTTCCCTCGCGCGCCACGTGCTTGACGGCGTTTTTCCCTTCGTGCTTCGTCTCGTTCGTACTCAGAAAAGTGACGTGCTGGCGGATCATCTCCTGCCGGCTGTAGCCAAACATGTCCTGCGCCTTGACGTTCACGTCCAGAATCTCGCCCTCGGGAGTGTGGATGATGATGCCGTCATTGCTGTGGCGAAACAGCGCGCTGTAGCGTTCTTCGCGTTCTGTCAGGCCCATCTCGATGAGCTTTTGCCGGGTGATGTTCCGGCGCATGATGATGTAGTGCGACGGCTCGCCCAGCGCGTTGGTCATGGGGACGATGGTTTGCTCCTCGTGGTAGATGCCGCCGTCCTTGCGGCGTGAGGCTATCTCCCCCGTCCATGTGCCGCCGGAGCGGATGGTGCTCAGGATGCCTTGGTAAAATTCTTCGTCATGCTCGGGGGAGCGCAGCACCTTGCCCCCCGTGCCAAAGACCTCGTCCAGCCCGTAGCCTGTGGTCTCCGTAAACATGGGGTTCACCCAGATGATGCGCATATCCGCGTCCGTGATGATGATGGAGTAGGGCGCGGTGATAAGGGCGGTCTGGTACAGTTGAAACTGCTCAAAATCGAATTGGTCCGGCAGGTCGCGGATGCCCAGCATGATAACTGGGCCGTGTTCGGTCATAAGGCGCGAGCCCGTGACCTCCACCGTAACAATGCCCGACGGCGTGGTGAGGTTTACCACCTCGCGCGTGGCGGTTTTGCCTTCAAGCAGGGCGGAGAGGGGGTGCGCCGCGCGGGGGAGGACGGCGGCGTCCTTGCGCATGGGCAGCAGTCTGGCAATGTCGCGCCGGACAATGTCGCTCTGCGCCTGCTGCGTGAGGGCGGCAAAGGCCGCATTGCACCAGATGCCCTGCCCGTTGGCCCCCACGAGGACAAAGGCGTCCTCAAGGCTGTCAAGGGCCTGCTGGAGCAGGCCGAGGGTGAGGCTGGGGGCGGTGGGCGCTTGCGGCTGAGACATAGTGGCTCCTTATGGACGAAGACGAAGCGTCAAGGGAGTATACCACACTGCGCCCTGTGGCGCGCAAGGGGCGCGTGTTGTGCAGGGTGGCGGCTGGCCCGGCGAGCGCTTAGGGGAGAATGGGGCGCGGCGGCGTGGCGTCTGGCCGGGCAAAAAGGTAGCCCTGCACAAGGTCTGCGCCGTTGTCCTTCAGCCACAGCCACTCCTCGCGCGATTCCACGCCCTCGGCAATGATGCGCACCTTGAGCTTGGCCGCAAGGTCCAGAAGATTCTTGGTGATAACGGCCTTGTACGGGTCGGCGTGCACGTCGCGCACGAGTTCAAGGTCCAGCTTGATGTAGTCCGGTTGCAGCTGCGCCAGAAGATTCAGCGAGCTGTACCCCGCGCCGATGTCGTCAAGGGCCACGCCAAAGCCGCGCTCCTTGTAAAAGGAGAGAATTTTGACAAGGTGCTTGGTGTCCTTGACCTGTTCGGACTCCACCACCTCGAAGGTCACTTGCTCCGGGCGGATATTGTACCTGTTGATGGCGGCTAGGGTGGTTTGCAGGCAGAATTCCGGCGCGTAGATGGCGGTGGGGATGAAGTTGATGAAGATATTGCCGGTAATGCCCGCCATGGCTGCCCCGCGTACCGAGGCAAGGCGCGCCGCGCGGTCGAGGTTGAACATAAGGTCCGCCGCACTGGCGATGGAGAACATCTCGCCGGGCATGATGAGGCCGTCTTTGCCTTCGCCCCGCAGCAGGCACTCGTACCCGAAAACCTCGGCAGGGTCGGCGCAGGAGACGATGGGCTGGAAGTGGGTGACCAGCTTGTCCGCCTGAAGCAGGTCAATAAGCCACTCCCCCTGAATGCGCGAGGTCAGCACCGACAGCGGCTCCATCTCTGTGAGATGATAGACCGTGAATTCGTCCTCTTCGCCAAGGATAAGGCACTTGGTGTCTTCCTGTTCCGCAAAGCTGAGGGTGCAGAAATATTTTGAGCACAGGTTCTTGAGGTCGTTCTTGTGGAAGGAAATGACGTAGATGTTGGGCAGGGGCTGTTCATAGCGAAAGCCCAACGAGGTGAGAAAGCTCTCAATCACCTGCCCGGTGTGCGAAATGGGCGGGACAATATACAGCACGCCGCGCTCGGGCAGGGGGGAAGGAAGCGTTTCACAGCGGCTGCATGTGCCGTGTTCTTGGTCCTGATGGGGCATGCGTGGCTCCTTGCGCGTCTGGTTCGTGCTCAATAGTATTATGACTATCGGAATTGCACTTTTCCGTCCAGACTGGGCAATGCGGATGGGTGCCCACGCGGCAGTCCGGGCCACTTTGCATGCCGGGGCTGGCGTGGTAGCATCGCGCCAATATTCAAGAGGAAACAAGACAGTAAAACAGGGAGAAGCGCCATGCAAAAGCTCGAACGCGACTACAAGGGCTGGACCATCCGCCTGACGCCGGACGGTGAATTGTGCTCGGAATTCGCCATGGTTCTGCTCAATCCCGAGGGCGAAGAGGTGAAGCACGTCAAAGCCGCCGGCGCCACTGAGGACCGCGCCTTTGAACGTGGGCAGGAAATGGTGGATATGGAACTCGCCATCGCCGGCCAGCAGTAACCCCGCCCCCTGCCTGCGCGGCCCTGAAAACACACGGCGCCGCCCACGCGCCAAAGCGCAGGCGACGCCGGAGTGTGCTGGTATGGGCGCTGGCGGTGTTTACGCCTTGGCGCTTTCCTGCGGCTTTGCGGCAACGGAGGCCGCTTCGGACAGGAAGGCGTCCAGCCGGTCCGTCAGGTCTTGCAGGGAGTCGAGGCACAGGTGTTCATTGGGGCCGTGCTGGCTCATCTCGCCCTGCGCGCCCCATATAACGGCGGGGACGCCGCTGTCCGTCAGGAAGCGGGCGTCGCTTGCGCCGTGGGCGAATTCGGCCTCAAGGCCGGGGTTCTGCGCACGAAGCAGGTCCAGATAGGGGGACGCGCCCGCGTAGAACATGGGCTCGCGCGCCAGCACGTCAATGGTGCCGTGGGTGGCGGCGTCCATTTGGGCCAGCAGGTCGTCCACATCGTCATGCTCGGTGTAGCGGATGTCGATGATGGCTTCTGCAGTGCCGGGGACCTTGTTGGCGGCGTCCTTGCCCGCGCGGACGATGCCGAAGTTCATGGTGCGGTGCCAGTGGGCGTCGTCGTCCCCCATGGGGAAGAGCGCCTTCAGGGCCGCGTAGTCCTCCACCAACAGGTCAAAGGCGCTTTCGCCCAGCCACGGGCGCGCGCCGTGGGCGGCGGTGCCGTGGGTGGTCAGGCGCACATCAAGAATGCCCTTGCCTTTGGTGACCACACGCTGCGGCGCGCCGCCGTCGATGGCAATGCTGAAATCCGTGGAGATGCGGCGCAGAACCTTGCCCGCGCCGTCGTGCCCGCCGCGCTCCTCGTCGCCGGTAAACAAGAGGCCGAAGGGCATGTCCGCAAGGCTGCCCCCGGCGGCCCGGATGGCTTCCAGATGTTTTTTGAACAGCGTCAGGGACATGGCGACGGCGTATTTGTCGTCAATGCTGCCGCGGCCGTAGAGGTTGCCGTCCTTGATGACGGGAATGAACTGCTCCTCGCTGTCGGCCGCGACGACGTCAAAGTGGGCCATGAGCAGCACCGGGGCGTAGCGCTCCTTCGGCAGGGCGGCGACGCAGGGCACGCCGTTGAAGGAAAAACGCTCCGGCCGCACACCAAGGGCGCTGATGTATTCCGCAATGGCGTCGGCGCAGGCCGTGATGGCCTCCGGGTGCGCCGCCGTGGACGGAATGCGCATGAGGTCTTGGGTGAGGTCGAGGATGTGTTGCACGTCGTCGGAAAGTTGCATGCTTGTGCGCCTTGTTGCTGCGTCGTGGTGTCCCGCTGTGTGGGAGGGGCGCAGGTTGTGGTGAGCGATGGTTTGGGGCCGGCCAAGGCCTTCACGAATAGCCCTTTTGCGCAGGCCCTGCAAATGCCTGAAACGGCAGTATTGTCGCTTTGCGGACGGTTTTGACATTCTTTCAAGACAAAAGGATACCAGTCACTTGCCAAACAGGGCCCCCTTGGGGCAAAGAATTGCGGCACAGGTTACACCGAGCAAACCTTGAAACGGGGATAGAATGGGCTACACGAATTTGCAGGATTGTCTGAGCGACCTTGAGGCGCGCGGCGAACTGGTCCGCATCGATACCCAGATGGATCCGTCCATCGAAATCGGAGCGGTGCAGCGCCGGGTGTTTGAAGCCGGAGGTCCGGCGCTCCTGTTTACCAACGTCAAGGGAACCACGTTCCCCATGGCGGCCAACGTCTTTGGCACGTTGGACCGCGTCCGCTACATCTTTCGCGACACCTTGGACACCGTTGAGCGCCTTCTCAAGCTCAAGGTGGACCCTTTTGCCGCGTTGAAGCGGCCGTGGCAGTACCTTGGCGCGCCCCGCGCCATGTGGAACTCCATGCCCCGTACGGTGCAGGAGGGGGCTGTCCTCGCCAACACCACCACCATTAGCGAGTTGCCGCACCTGAAGTCGTGGCCTATGGACGGCGGCGCCTACGTCACCCTGCCGCAGGTCTATACCGAAAGCCCCAAAAAGCCGGGCTACGCGCGCTCCAACCTTGGCATGTACCGCGTGCAGTTGACGGGCAACGACTTTGAAAAGGATCAGGAAGTGGGCTTGCACTACCAGATCCACCGCGGCATAGGCCACCACCACGCCGAAGCCATCGACCGCCGCGAGCCGCTGGACGTCAACGTCTTTGTCGGCGGCCCGCCTGCCATGACCCTTGCGGCCATCATGCCCCTGCCCGAAGGCATTGCGGAGCTGTTGTTTGCTGGCGTGCTGGGCGGCCAGCGCATGCGCATGGTGCGCCGGGGCAAGGAGCTGCCCATCCTTGCCGAAGCGGATTTCTGCATCTGCGGCAAGGTGTACTCCACGCACCAGAAGCCGGAGGGGCCCTTTGGCGACCACCTTGGCTACTACAGCTTAAAGCACGATTTTCCCGTCCTGCATGTGGAGAAGGTCTACCACCGCGACGGCGCGGTGTGGCCGTTTACCACGGTGGGCCGTCCGCCGCAGGAAGACACCATGTTCGGCACGTTCATCCACGAACTCACCGCCGAGCTTATCCCTTCGGTCTTTGCCGGTGTGCACGAGGTCCACGCCGTGGACGCCGCGGGCGTGCATCCGCTGCTGCTGGCCATTGGCAGTGAGCGCTACGTGCCCTACGCCGAGGAACGCATCCCACAGGAGCTGTTGACCTGCGGGCTGTCCCTTCTTGGCAACACGCAGACGTCGCTGTCCAAGTATTGCCTCATTGCCGCGCGCGAGGACGACGACGCCCTGACTGCGCACAACGTGCCGGGATTCTTCCGCCACATGCTGGAGCGCACGGATTTTACCCGCGATCTGCATTTCATCACCAGAACCACCATGGATACGCTGGACTACTCCGGCATCAGCCTGAATCAGGGCTCCAAGCTCCTTTGGGCGGCCACCGGCCCGAAGCGGCGCGACCTTGCCTATGAGTTGACCGGGCATCTGCCGCTGCCGGAAGGCTTTAGCGAGCCGCGCGTCTTCGCCCCAGGCATTCTTGTGGTGCAGGGACCGGCCCACGACAAGGGGCGCGACCAGCACGACCCGCGCATGCGCGAGATTGCAGAGGCGCTGGAGCACGCTGAGGGGCTGGACGGCTTCCCGCTCATCGTCGTGGCGGATGACAGCAGCTTTACCGTGGAGGACTGGAACGCCTTCCTGTGGGTGACCTTCACCCGTTCCGACCCGGCCACGGATATGTACGGCGTGCATGAGTTCACGCACTGCAAGCATTGGGGCACGCGCGGCCCGCTCATTGTGGACGCCCGCCTCAAGACCTACCACGCTCCGCCGCTGGAGCCGGACCCGGATGTGGAAAAGCGGGTGGACGCCCTCGGCGCGCCCGGTGGACCACTGCACGGCATCATCTAAACGCACAGCGCCGCGGCCCGGATTCGGGTCGCGGCGCTTTTTCGTATCGGGGACGGGCGTGGTTGAGCGGTGCCGGTGGCCAGTCCGGCGCGGTGGTGATGCTGATGCCCCTCCATGCCAACCGCTGCGGGGCGGCGTGGTGCTGCTGGGGCGGAGGGCAGTGTGTTCTTATGGCACTTAGGGGGGAGAAGGGTATGCCGAGCGTCTTGTGGTGCGCTTACGCCGGGATGGGGCTTTGCCACGCCAGGCGCTGTCACGCGGTGTTCCCGCGATGGAGCGCGCCGTATCGCCCTCCGGGCACATCGCAGTGCGGGGCGGAGGCTGAACGCGGGCGGCGCGCAAAATGCCGTTAAGGGATGCGTTATCATGGAGTAGGCACCGATTCCGCAGCCAGCCTGCTGTAAAGAAGACTCCGTCGTGATGTACACGGCCCCGAAATG
>NZ_JBUDSW010000160.1:0-8531 GCF_054921475.1 Desulfobaculum sp.
CAGCGGCCCCGAAGTCTAAGGACTTTCGGGGCCGCTGGTCGTTTGGGAAATATCACTACAGTGTACAGGGGCGTCTACACAGCCTCACACACGCGCCCATCGCCATTGAGTACGGCGTACAGCGCCATATACGCCTTGGCCATGGCTTCATCCGTAAAGAACTCCAGCCGTTTGGAACCGCCGCGTACAAGCGCGGCGCAGGCTTCGCCGCCGCCCTGCAGGTCCGCGGCCATGCTCGCCAGCGCATCCGCCAGCGCCGCTCCATTGCCGGAGGAAAAGGCGCGGCCGTTCTCGCCGTCCTGCACCAATTCCAGATTGGACGGCAGGTCGGATGTGACCACGGGCACGCCGCAGGCCCAGCCTTCCTTGATAACGCCGCTGGAGCCCTCGCCATCCACGCTGGGCACGGCCAAAATATCAAAGCCCGGAAGCATCTCACGGCTCTCGCGGTAGCCCGCAAAGTGCACCTGCTTACGAAGGCCAAGGTGCGCGGCGCGCTCTTCAAGCTCGCCGCGAAGCGGACCGTCGCCAACAATGATGCCTTCCCACTCCGGCACACCACTGCGCCCGGCAAGGTCCGCCAGTGCGTCCAAAAACACAGTGTGCCCTTTCTGGGGCGTCAGCGCGCCGATAAGGCCAATACGCAGGGGACCATCCGGGCGCTCCTTGCGCGCGCCGTAGCGCGTGGGGTCAATGCCGCTGTGGATGACGGAAACCGCCTCTGACCGCAGCCCAGAGTCACGCAGGGACTGGGCAATCTCCGCGCTCACACCGACCACGGCGTCGCCAATGGCGTACTTTTTCCGGCTCCACCCGCGCCCCAAGCGGTAGGACACACGGCGTGAGTGCACAAGTAGAGGCCCACCGCCGCACAACACCTTGAGGGTCGCGCCAAGGGAGGCACTGCGCGCGCAGTGCGTGTGCAAACAGTCCACGCGCTCGCGGCGAATGAGCGTCCGCAGGAACAACAGCGTGGCCGGATGCCACTCGAACCGGGACGGCAGCGGAACGGTCTGGATGCCCTCCTCTCGGGCGCAATCAAGGAGCGGACTGCCGTCCGGCGCGGCTATCACGGGGCGATACTCGCGCGAGGCGGCAAGGTGCCGTCCAAGGTAGAGAACCTGCCGCTGGCCGCCGCGCCATTCGCGGCCAAGGTCCAGCTGGAGGATGGTCATCTGATGCTGCATGGTGGTCGAATTCCTGCGCCGCCCTCGCGGCCTTTGGACGATGACGCCGGAGCGGTCTCCCGCTCCGGCGCGTCGTTGGTCGTATGCTGTGCTTTCGCCGCATAGCGCGGCGCGGATGCAGGCCTAAAAGGCCTCGCCGTTTTCCTTCATGTCGTTCAGGAGCAGTTCACGCAGCTTCTGCGAGACCGGGCCGGGGCGCACATCCTGAATGGGTTTGCCGTTATAGCGGACAATGCTCAGACAATCGCCCGTGGTGCCAAGGACCAGAATCTCCCGCGCCATGTACAGTTCGTTTTCCTGAATCTTGCGAATCTGCACAGGAATTTCGCCCTGAAGCAAATCAAGGGCGCGGAACAGCGTTGTTCCGGGCAGCGCGCGTTCAAACTCCGGCACAATGATGGTGCCGGACTGGTCCACAATGCACATATTCTCCGTGGCACCTTCCGCAAGGAAATCGTGCTCGTCGAAGCAGATGGGGTAATCGTAGCCCTTTTCCGTGGCCTCGTGCTTCATGAGGGTATTGGGCAGGTAGTCCACGGACTTAATGGTGGCAATCCACCCCTGCTTGGCCGGATAGCTGGTCCTAAAGGCGGTTGCGCCCTTTTCGTACCACTCGGACGGCTTGGGCTGGAAGCGGTAGGCCACCACGTACAAGCTGGGGATGGGACATTCCCGAACATCAATGCCGAAGCCGCCGGGGCCGCGGCCAAGCAGGACGCGGACAAGGCCGTCGTCCTCGCCGGAGGCCTTGGCGACCTCAAAGATGATCTCGCGCAGGCGCTCCCACGTACAGGGTGGCGTCAGCTTGATGGATTCCGCCGAGCGCTGCATGCGCTTGATGTGCGGGTCCACCTGATACATCTTGCGGTCAAGGAACTTCAGCGTTTCGAAGACGCCGTCGCCGCGGTGGACGAGGTGGTCGTCCCACGGCATCAGCATGAGCTTTGGATCCGTACAAATGGCGCCGAGGCGGTGCTCGTAGAACGCCCGTACGTCTTCGGCGCCGGGGCGTCGTACGGACAGCATCTTCTTCAGGTAATCATCGGAATCCAACACGGGAATCATGTCCCTCTCCTTCTCTTGTACTACTTAGGGCACGCGGACGAGTTCGCGCTCCACGAGCGTCTCGGCAATCTGCACGGCGTTCAGGGCCGCGCCCTTGCGCAGGTTGTCCGCAACGATCCACATGTTCAAACCATTGGCGATGGTTTCGTCGTCGCGGATGCGGCCAACAAAGGTTGCGTCCTCGTCAACGGCCTCAATAGCCATGGGGTAGATATTTTCCTCAGGGTTGTCCTGCACGGTGATGCCGGGAGCCTGCGAGAGCAGCGCGCGGCAGTCACGGGCGGACAGCTTGTCCACGGTTTCAATGTTCACGGACTCGCTGTGGCCGATGTACACGGGCACGCGCACCGCCGTGGGGGACACGCCAATGCTGTCGTCGCCGAGGATTTTGCGCGTCTCGTGCACCATTTTCATCTCTTCCTTGGTGTAGTCGTTCTCAAGGAAGCGATCGATATGCGGCAGGCAGTTGAAGGCGATGCGGTACTGGAAGTACTTCGGATCAATGGATTCCATGTCGAAGTTGTACATCTTTTTCACCTGATCGGTGAGCTCGTCCATGGCCTTCTGCCCGGCGCCGGACACCGCCTGATAGGTGGAGACCACAACGCGGCGGATGGTGGCGGCGTCGTGAATGGGCTTGAGCACAACCACCATCTGGATGGTGGAGCAGTTGGGGTTGGCAATGATGCCTGTGTGCCAGTCGAGGTCATGCGGGTTCACTTCGGGCACGACCAGCGGGGTCTCCTCGTCCATGCGCCATGCGCTGGAGTTGTCCACCACCACGCAGCCGGAACGGGCGGCGATGGGGGCGTACTCCTCGGACACGGAACCACCGGCGGAAAAGAGCGCGATGTCCACGCCCTCAAAAGAATGCTCGCCCAGCTCACGCACGACAAGCTCGTCGTCGCCGTAGGGCACCTTGGTACCGGCGGAGCGGCTGGACGCCAGCGGAATAATCTCACACGCGGGGAAGTTGCGCGCCTTCAGCGTCTTGAGCATCTCGCGCCCAACGGCTCCTGTTGCTCCGACGACCGCTACGACAAAAGAATCCCTCTCCATTGCGAATACTCTCCTTCCGCCGGTGTTGCGATTCCGGCGGGAAATCATGTTCAGGCAGATGCGCGCGGCACACTGCCCAGTGAGTCAACAATATCCAGAACGGCTTCAGCCTTGTTCAGCGTATACAGATGGACGCCCGGTGCGCCGCCATCAAGCAGCTCGCGCACCTGCTGGCGCGCCCAGCGCATTCCGACTTCGTACGCCGCCTTGGGTCCGCCTTCGGCGTCCGCGGCCTCAAGCTCCAGCAAAAACTTGCCGGGGATGCTGGCGCCGCAAAAGCCAAGAATACGCTTGACGGACTGCAGGCTCATGATGGGCAGTACGCCCGGGATAATAGGCTTATCAACGCCCATATCCCGCATAAGGTCCACAAAATTCCAGTACAGCCTGTTGTCGAAGAACAGCTGCGTCATGATGAAGTCCGCGCCCGCGTCCACCTTGTGTTTCAGGTAGCCGTAGTCCTCGCGGAAGGTCATGCACTCGGGGTGGCCCTCCGGGTAGCCCGCCACGGCCACGCCCATCTCCGGGCACCGGCCACGGATGAAGGTGACAAGGTCCGAGGCATGGGCAAAGGCCTCGTTATCGGGCGTAAATGTCTCCATGCCGTGCGGCGGGTCGCCGCGCAGGGCCAGCACATTGTCCACGCCTGCGGCCTGCAGCTCGGACAAAAACGCGCCAATGCGCTCCTCGTCCGCGCCAACGCAGGTCAGGTGCGCCATGGGCTCCAGCCCGTGGTCCCGTTTCATCCGCCGGACGATTTCAAGGGTATTGTGCTGCGTGCCGCCGCCAGCGCCGTAGGTTACGGACACAAACAGCGGATGCACGGCTTTGAGGCGGTCCACCGTCTGGAAAAACGACGGCCACGCGCTCTCGTCCTTTGGGGGGAAAAATTCCAGCGAGAGGAATTGTTCGCCACGGGCGATAAGGTCCCTTATGCGCACGTCCTGCTCCTTGGGCAATTGTCCGCCAGTTCGGCCACAATTTCCGTATCCGCCTCCAGAAAGGGCGCGCCGTTTGTGGCTCCGGGCGTGAGCCACTGCCAGCGGTGCCCCTCATTGGCGACAATGTCGCCGGTGAAGGCCGTAACATGGAAAAAGAGGAGCCGCACACGGATGTGCTCGTAGGCGTGGGTCTTTTCCTGCCAGAAGGTGAACGCTGTGGGCGTGAGCCCCAGCTCCTCCTGCAATTCGCGCACAAGGGCGGCCTGCGGCGTTTCACCCGGCTCCACCTTGCCGCCGGGGAATTCCCAGTAGCCAGCCTGCGGCTTGCCCTCCGGGCGCTCCACGGCGAGGAACTGACCATCGCGCCAGAGGATTCCGGCAACAACGTCTACGGCGTCTGGCATCCAATCGCTCCGCTAAATGTTGGTTAAATGAACAGGTGAGGTTAGGACGTAACTTCCCGAAAATCAAGCACCGCTCAGCGCCTCGCGCTCGGCCTCCAGCTTGGCGATTTCCGCCTCCAGCGCTTCCAGCGCCTCCAGCTTGCGCTCGGACACGTCCTGAAGCTCCTTAAAGCGCTTCATCAGCTCCGTGGAGCGCGCCACATCGGCGTAGACGTCCGGGTCGGCCAGCATCTGCTCCACCTCGCCCTGCTCTTCCAGCAGGGTCTCAAACTCGGCCTCCATGGCCGCATACTCGTCCTGCTTGGGCTTCAGGATGCGGTAGATGGCGTTGCGCGCCTCGGCCTGCTTGCGCTTCATGGCTTTGGCCTCGGCGCGGCTGAGGGGCTTTTCCTCCTCGCCGGGCGCGGCCTCGTCGCCGGTTTCGCCCTTGGCTTCGGCCTTTCGGGCGCGGTCGTAGCCCGTGTAGCCGTCAAGGAACACCTCCACGCCCTCGGGGCGCAGCCACCACACCTGCTCTGCCACCTCGGACAGCAGATGCCTATCGTGCGCCACCATCAGGATGGTGCCGGGGAAGTCCTTCAGCGCTTCCATGAGCGCGTCGCGGCTTTCAAGGTCCAAATGGTTGGTGGGTTCGTCAAGGATGAGCAGATTCGCGCGCTTGAGGAACAGCGTCGCGAGGATGAGGCGGTTCTTCTCGCCGCCGGACAGCTCGCGAACTTTGCGCTCCCAGTACTCCTCGCCCAGCAGGAAGAGGCCCAGCACGCTGCGCAGTTCCTCCTCCGTGGTGCGGGGGTCGGACAGGCGGCGGATTTCGGCGAGGGCGGGCTTGTCGAGATCGAGGGTATCGGCCTGATGCTGGCTGTAGTAGCCCACCACCATGTTGGAGCCAATCTCCACACTGCCGCCGCGCGGCGGCAGTTCGCCCATGATGCACTTGAGCAGTGTGGACTTGCCGCAGCCGTTGGGGCCGGCAAGGGCGACCTTTTGGCCGTCGTAAATATTAAAGGAGAGCTTCTCCCACAGGCTTGGTTCATCGCCAAAGCCCATGCTGAGGTCCACCACGGACAGCGGCGTCTTGTTGCCGCGCGCGGGCGTGGGCCACGAGAACTGGAGGTCCTTTTGCTTGCGTGAGGCAGGGCGCAGGCCTTCCAGTTCCTTTTCCATCTTGGCGACCTGTTTCTTCATGCTGTTGGCCTGTCTGGCCTTGGTCGCCTTGTACTGAAAGCGCCGCACGAAATCCATTTTGCGCTCAATTTCTTCGGCCACGCGGCGCTCTTCGCGCTTGCGCTGCTCTTCCGTCTCCGCGTACCAGCTGAGGAACTGCGTAAACGTGCCGGGACGCACCACCGCGCGCTGGCCGCCAAGATAGAGCACATGCGTGGACACGCGGTCGAGGAAGACCCTGTCGTGCGCCACAAAGACAAGCGCGCCCTCAAAGTCGCGCAGGTATTCTTCCAGCCACTCCACGGCCTCAAGGTCCAGATGGTTGGTGGGCTCGTCAAGGAGCAGCACGTCCGCCCCGGCAACAAGGATGCGTGCCAGCTTGGCGCGCTCGCGCCAGCCGCCGGAAAGGACTTCCAGCGTCTGCCCCCATTTCTCCTCGGCAAAGCCAAGGCCCGAAAGCACGGCCTTGGCCTTATGCTCCGGGTTGTAGCCGTACGTATGCTCCAGATGCGCCTGCTCCTGCGCAAGGCGCGCCAGCGCGGCCTTGTCGTCCTTGGCGGTGGCGGCTTCCCACTCGTCCCAGAATTCGCGCCACGAGGGCAGCACATCCAGCACAAAGTCCAAAACCGGCCGCTTCAGGTCCTCCGGGGCAAGCTCCTGCATGGAGTAGCCGAACTGCGCGCCCTTGGGCAGGTTGACGTCGCCGGTGTCCGACGCTTCCAGCCCGGCAAGAATCTTGATGAAGGTGGACTTGCCGCAGCCGTTGGGGCCGACAACGGCCAACCGCATCCCCGAGGTGACCTCAAGGGAGAAGGCTTCAAACAAATCGCGTCCACCAAAGGACTTGGACAGGTTCTGAATGGAGATTCTGGACATAGGTGTGTTGTGTTTCCTTGGAAATGGATTACCCGAAAGGCCGGGCGACCTTTCGGGTATACCGTTTTGCGCTTGTGTTCAACTCCCGGGACGCTGTGCGCCCCGAATTGTGCCGGAAAAATTTTTCCGGCCCGCGGTCACCCTTCCCTTCTATGCGTCGAAAAATGGTGTCGCTCAGAGTTGCCTGATCGTTTCGCCGTGCAGGCCGTCAAACGCGGCATGTCGCGGCAGCACGGGTGCGTCCCCGGCGAGATCGTCGCCGGGCAGTGGCGCTTTGCCCCTCATGTACCCCTAGAGCGGCAAAGCCTTCGCGAATCGAAACCCGTGCAGGGATGTATCTCCCTTCCCTGATGTGGAGAGTGCGCCATGACCGCCCGGGTCACGGTGTTCTCCGGTATCTGCACCGGATGCGCCGGAGATCGTCCAGCGCGTCGCAGCATATTTGGCGTCGTGCCAGGTCATGCGTCAACGGCCGCGCCGCTTCGTACGCCCGGGACTCCCAAAGGCGTCCGCCCGGAGCAGCGCGGGAGGACCGGCGGCCATACCCGCTGGTCCCCAAAGTCCTTTATGCCCCTGCGCGCAGGAAGGCGTTAACAACGTGGGTGCCCATTTCCGTACAACCGACAAGGGTCTTGCCCTCTTCCATGATGTCGCCCGTGCGATAGCCCGCGGTAAGCACCTCGGAAACCGCCTGCTCGATGGCGTCGGCCTCCTCGGTCAGGCCAAGGGTCAGGCGCAGCATCATGGCCACGGACAAAATGGTCGCCAGCGGATTGGCCTTGTCCTGCCCGGCAATATCCGGGGCGGAGCCGTGGATAGGCTCGTACAGGCCGGGGCCTTCTGCGCCAAGGGACGCCGAAGGCAGCATGCCGATGGAGCCGGTAATCACGGAGGCCTCGTCCGAGAGGATATCGCCAAACAGGTTGCCCGTGACGATGACGTCAAACTGCGAAGGGTCACGCACCAACTGCATGGCGGCATTGTCCACATACATGTGCGACAGTTCCACGTCCGGATAGTGCTTGGCGGTCTCGGTGACCACATCGCGCCACACGCGCGAGACGTCGAGGACATTGGCCTTGTCCACACTGCACACCCGGCCGGAGCGCGTGCGTGCGGCGGTGAAGGCCACCTCGGCAATGCGGCGGATTTCGCTTTCGCGGTAGACCATGGTGTTGTAGCCCACGCGCTCGCCGTGCTCCACGCTCTCGCCGCGCGGCTCGCCAAAATAGATGCCGCCCGTGAGTTCGCGGACCACCATCACGTCAATGCCGCGCTCCACAATGTCCTCACGCAGATAGCAGGCGCCGCGCAGCTGCGGAAACAGCTTGGCCGGGCGCACGTTGGCAAACAGCCCCATGGCCTTGCGGATGCCAAGCAGGCCGCGCTCCGGGCGGATGGTGGGGTCATCGTCCCACTTGGGGCCGCCTACGGCGCCAAGCAGCACAGCGTCCGCGCCAACGCAGGCGTCAATGGTGGCCTGCGGCAAGGGATCGCCAGTGGCGTCAATGGCGGCGCCACCGATAAGGGACTCCTCGGCAAAAAACCTGCGGCCAAAGCGTTCGCCCACGGCGTCCAGCACGCGGCGCGCCTGCGCGATGATTTCCGGACCGATGCCATCGCCGGGGAGCAAACGGATATTATACGGCTTCATGGCGTCCCTCCTTGCCTGCCAAGCGTTCACGCACATAATTGACCAAGCCGCCCGCGTTCAGCAGTTCCTGCATAAAGGGCGGCACCGGGCGGCAGGGGATTTCCTCGCCGGTGGTGATATTTTTGATGATGCCTGCGTCGGTGTCCACCTCGATGGTGTCGCCGTCCGCGATGCGGTCCAC